>CAYIJY010000021.1:0-2565 GCA_964363785.1 uncultured archaeon | reverse complement strand
GGTGACTCAACAACTACAGGTGACTTGTACTTGCTATTGAATAGTACAGTTGTCTTAAACGGCAGATATGATGCAGACATGAATTTCCATGGAACAGACATCAATGAAGATGGTAACTTCTTGGCAGTACAGCCATTCAATAGCCCAGCATCACATCCAGCTGGTAGTAGATCATACTACTGGCCAAATCACAACGACTTTGGAGGCGGAACATCCAACGCATATTACATCGCTAGATTCGGTGTTGAAACAGCAGGTGACACAACCTCTGCAGCAGAAGCTACAGCAGACAACGACACCTATGTCTATATTGACACAAATCCAGCAGCTGGAAACGCACCAAGTTTGCCAAACAACAACTTGACACAGCCTACAAGCGACGTAAACTTTGCTTGGAATACAGGTGACGGTTCAGGATCAATAGCCTTCTCTTTGGACGAAGACCCAAATACAACTTCAAGTCCAGGAAAAGCCTATAACGACTTTGGAACCTATTATGAAGTTGTTGGTGGAGAAGTCAAAATACAAGTCCCAGACAACAGAAGGAGACCAGTAATTGTAGTTGCAATGGCTGGATCAACATCTGAAGTCACAGGCGGAGAAACCTTAGAAGTCGCTGAGGGAGAAACCGGAACAACAAACTCCGGAACAAAGATAACTGTCGAAGAAATTACTTACACTGCTTCATGCGGTGCAGGTAGTGGCGAAGCAGGAACTTGTGTTGCAACTCCACAGAACTACTTTGAGCCAGCAGAAGTGCCAACTCAGATGGTGTTCTTGGACAACGAAGCTCCATCAGGAAGACTCGTTATAGTCGGTGGTCACATGGTCAACACCTTGGCTGCAGATGTTGAAGGAATTGCTGACATTTTGACAGCAACCGGAGACGGTAGCACTCCATGGCTTGACGATGCAAGCGGCAACATAGTCGTAGCAGGTTATACTGCTGTTGACACTGTTTCAGCTGCAAGAGACTTGATTGACTCAATCGAAGCTATAGATATGATGGGATAATTTTCCCCCATCTTTCTTTCTTTTTTTTTCTTTTCTATTTCTTTTTAACTTTTTTTGTATGCAATTTTTTTTGTGTTTATGATGAAGAAACAGCATTTGTTTGTCTCGGTAATTCTTGTCTTTTTGATTATTGTATTTAGCTGGTTTATTTTGTCAAATTCTTTGCAAGTTCATGAATTTGAGTTTGAGTCAAATGACGTGTTATTTTTTTCTGATGACATGCATCCTGGCGAGTTTTTGAGTGAGGCCGCGCAAAAAGATAATTTTGTTGTGTCTCCAGAGTATTATGAGTCTGGGTCTACTTTTTTTATGACTCAGGGTTTGACGCTTTTCAATTCAGTTTTGATTGCACAGGGAAAGCAGGTGGAGACGCTTGCACGTGTTGTTTCAGTTGATAAGGTTCTTTTGTATTGCCAGTCAAATGAGGGCGATACACGCGAAAACAATCGCATTGAGGCAAGTGAATGCATGGGTAGGCTTTCCCAGACAGAAAAGACTTTTTTTTTGATTGACCTGCCAAATTCGAGTTTAAACAAGCCGACAGTTGAAGTTGCTGCAAATAAGTTGATTGTTACTCCAAAAACTTATGAGGATGTTTCAAGGGTTTCTTTTTTGGTTTTGATTACAATGTTTCCTGATGCGCAAGCTACAATTGACCTGATTAATGGCATTGTAAGCAATGTGGAAAACTAAACTTGATTTTTTTTTGTGTTTGTTTATGTCTCTTAAAGCCAAAACTTTGTTGTTTGCTTTTTTTTTGATTTTGCTTGCTTTTGTTGCAATTAATTTTTTTTCTATTTATTGGACTTCAGTTTTGGTTTCAATGATTTTTTTATTCATTGGAAGCATGTTTTTTTTTATTTATCTTGATTTTTCGCATGCAGTTCTTCCTTTGATGAAAAAATGGCCAAGTGTCTCGGTGATTATTCCGTGTTACAATGCAGAGGACACTATTGAAAAGTGCATTGAGTCTGTAAAAAAAATGTTTTATTCTTCAAAATTCGAGATTATTGTTGTAAATGATGCAAGTAAGGATTCGTCTTTAAGTATTTTAAAAAAAATTCCAGGAATAAAGCTTTTGAATAAGACAAAGAATGCAGGTAAAGCTGCTGCAATAAATTCGGGTTTAAAAATTTCAAAAGGCGAGATTATTTGTTGTATTGATTCTGATACTTTCCCAAGTTCTGATGCATTGGAAAAGACTGTGCCTTTTTTTGCTGATGAAAAAGTCGGTGCTGTTACTTGTCTTATTCGTGTTTACAAACCAAATACTTTTTTTAAAATGGTTCAAGAATTAGAGTATTTGCTTGGGTTTGGTTTTTATCAGACAATGCTTTCAAACATTGGGGCTGCAATGGTCACTCCTGGTCCAATGTGTGTTTATAGAAAAAAGGCATTGGTTGAAGTCGGTGGTTTTGATGAGTATAACATTACTGAGGACATGGAGATTTGTTTGCGTTTGCAAAAAAATTTTTATAAAATTAAAGGAAGTCATTCCGCGATTGTTTATACTGTTGTTCCGACAACGATTTCACAGTGGGTAAAGCAGAG
>CAYIJY010000020.1:0-11343 GCA_964363785.1 uncultured archaeon | reverse complement strand
GAAGGCGTTGAAATTAATTTTCCAGTTGATGATTCTAAAATTGTTTTGAATGCATTTACTACGAGGCCTGATACTTTGTTTAGCGTGACTTTTTTGGTTGTTGCTCCAGAAAATCCACTTGCTTTGGAATTCATTAAGGGAACTACACTTGAAAATTCTTTTTTGGAGTTTGTAAGCAAAACAAAAAAACAATCTGTGATTGAAAGGACATCTGCCGATGGAAAAAACAAGGAAGGATTTTTCCTTGGAGTTTACGCAGTTAATCCTGCGACAAAAGAAAAAATTCCGGTTTATGCTGCCAATTTTGTTGTCATGGATTATGGAACTGGTGTTGTTATGGCTGATGCTCATGACAAGCGTGACTTTGAGTTTGCAAAAAAATATGAAATCCCACTAAAAATGGTTATTTCTAGTGACGGAAAACCAATTGATGTTGAATCAGCCAAAGAAGCTTATACTCAAGACGGAATTCTTTATGGTTCAGGCGAATTCTCTGGCTTAAATAATCGTCAGGCTATTTCAAAGATTTCTACTTGGCTTGTAAAAGCGGGTTTTGGTAAAAAAAAGACTAATTACAAGATTAGGGATTGGCTTGTTTCAAGACAAAGATATTGGGGAACACCTATTCCAATTATTTATTGTGACAAGTGCGGCATAGTACTGGTTCCAGTTAAAGATTTGCCTGTGTTGCTTCCAAAGAATGCTGTTTTTTCTGGGCAGGGTAATCCACTTGAGAAAGTTTCTGAGTTTGTTAACACAAAGTGCCCCAATTGTAAGAGTCCTGCTAGGCGGGAAACTGATACAATGGATACTTTTGTTGACTCTAGCTGGTATTTTTTGAGGTATTGTTCTTCGCAAGAAAAAAAAATGCCATTTGACTCAAAGAAAGTGAATGCCTATGTGCCGGTTAACCAGTACATTGGCGGAGTAGAGCATGCAATTCTTCATTTGCTTTATGCTCGTTTTTTTACAAAGGCTTTGCGTGACTTAAAGCTCTTAAAGTTTGATGAACCGTTTGCCAATCTTTTAGCCCAAGGCATGGTGTTAAAGGATGGGGCAAAAATGAGTAAAAGTCATGGCAATGTTGTTAGTCCTCAGGAAATTGTAGCCAAGTATGGTGCTGATACTGCTCGTTTTTTCATGTTGTTTTCTTCTCTTCCTCAAAAAGAACTTGATTGGAGTGATGAAGGTGTTGAAGCTGCAAGCAAGTTTTTGAAGAAGGTTTATTTCCTTTCAAAAAACAAGAATGTTGGGTTTGGAAAAATTAATCCAAAAAAACTAAGTTTGCTAGACAAAATTATTTTGAGTAAGACAACCAGAGCAATAAGTGATGTCACGCAAAGAGTTGAGGCTTTTGAGTTTAATTTTGCTTTGACTTCAATAATGGCTTTGGTTAACGAGTTTTCAAAAGCCCAAAAACTTGACAAGAACGTTTATGGTTACTCCGTGAAAATAATTGCTTTACTTATGAATCCTTTTACTCCGCATGTAAGTGAATCCATGTGGAAAGAACTTGGCTTGAAAGGATTTTCTTCAGCACAAAAATGGCCAAAGGCTGACAAAAAATTTGTTGACTTAAAAGCAGAAGTCTCAATGGAATTATTTTCTGTTGTAAGACAAGATGTGTTAAAAGTTTTAGGGCTTTCAAAGATTTCTTCTCCAAAAAAAGTTACTTTGTTTGTTTGTGATTCTTGGAAATGGAAAGCAATTGAGGTTCTTCAAAAGAAAAAGCTTGAGAAAAATGATGTCTCTACTTTTATGAAAGAACTTTTGTCAGTTGAGCAGTTCAAGCCAATGGGTAAAGAAGTTTTAGAAATGGCTAAGTTTTTGACAAATCGGTTTTCTTATTACTCTGACAAGCCAATGATTAACGAAGAGTCTTCGTTAAAAGAGTTTTCAAAAAACTTTGAAAAAGAATTTTCTTGTTCATTTGAAGTAGTGCAGGAAAAAAAGGCTTTGCCAATGCAAGTTCAAAAGGCGGTTCGTGCAATGCCATTAAAGCCAGCAATTTTGGTTGAATGATTTTTTTAATTAAAAACAAATAAATATATAACTATTGTATAATTTATTATATTGGTGATTTAATGGAAGTCATAGTTAAAACACGAAAACTTGGTGGTTCTATAATTGCGACAATTCCAAATGATGCAGCCAAGGCGCTTAATTTAAAAGAAAATGAATTTATTGAGCTTGACATTAAAAAGAGAAAAAAAAGTTTTTTTGGAATAATGAAAAGTGTTTCTGGATTTACGGAGAAAGATAGGTTTGACAGAAAATAGGTTTTTGATTGACTCTAGTGCTTGGATTGAATACTTTAAAGGTACAAATTTAGGTAAAAAAGTGAAAGAAATACTTGAAGACAGCAATAATCAAATTTTGACTCCAAAAATTGTTATTGCAGAAGTTACAAGTAAAATAGCTAGGTCTGGTCAAGACCCTACTGAAGCTTTTCTTGCAATAGAATCCTTTTCTATTCAAATAAATGAAAAACAGGAATATTTCTTTGAAGCTGGAGTAGAGCACGCAAAACTTAGACAAAAATTTGAAGAAATAAGCCTTGCTGATGCCCTGATAAAAGTTTTGGCAGAAAAAAACAATGCAAAAATCGTTACCAAAGATTTTCATCTTAAAGGAAAAAACACGATTTTCATTGGTTAGTTAGCTTTATAGTCAAGCTGGCGATTTTAATTGAATAACTAGTTTATTTTAAATTTTGTAATTCTTTTATTTGATAATTAATTAATCTTTCTTTTCGCTTTTTTTCTAGCCATTAGAGTTTTACATTTCTTCTAATGAGTTAATGTTTAGTGCGTATAAGCCATTTTTGATTATGTTTGCTGTTGCTTGCACTATTTCCAAGCGTGTTTTAAAGTATTCATTATGTTCATCAATTACTTTGTGTTTGTGGTAAAAAGAGTTAAATAGTCCGCAAAGTTCAAGTAAATAATTTGCTATTTTGCTTGGTGAATAAGATTCGGCTGCTTCAATAATTTTTTCTTCAAATAAACTTATTTTTGCCAAGACTTGTTTTTCTTCTTCAGTTAACTGTTCTTTTGCTTTGCTTTGTTTGGATTTTTTTGCTTTTCTTAAAATGCTTTTAGCTCTGGCGTAAGTGTATTGAACATAAGGGCCTGAGTCTCCTTCAAAGGAGATTGCTTCGTTTGGGTTAAAGAGCATGTCCTTTATTGGGTCTGTTTTTAGCATGAAAAACTTTATTGCGCAAAGGCTGATTTCTTTGGCTCTTTTTTCGATTTCCTTTGCTGGCAAGTCTTTGTTTCTTTTCATTATTTCTTCTTTGGCTAAATCCTGCATGCTTTTCATTAGTGTGTCTGCGTCAATTACTTTTCCTTCGCGGCTCTTTAATTTTCCTTCAGGCAAATTAACTAACCCATAACTTAAGTGGTATAATGTGTTGTGCCATGGAAAACCAAGTAATTCAATTACTTTGAATAATTGTTGAAAATAAGTGTTTTGCTCAGAAGCTACGACATAAATTGATTTGTTTGGCTTGAATTTTTTGTTTTTTTGAACTCCTAAAGCAAGGTCTTGTGTGATATAGATTGATGTTCCGTCTGCGCGTAAAATAGTTTTTTTTCCAAGGTTCCATTTTTCTAGGTCGCAAATTATTGCTCCGTGTTCGTCTTTTTCAAAGACTTTTTGTTTCACTCCAAGTTCAATAATTGGTTTTGCTTGTAAATAAATTTCGCTTTCTTTGAATCTTTCATCAAATTCTGAGCCAAAGTCTTTGTAAGTTTGCATAAAGCCTTTTTCTGCCCAAACATTCATTTTTTTCCAAAGCAAAAGAGTTTCTTTGTCACCATTTTCCCAGTTTTGTAGCATTTGTGTTAATTCTTCTTTTAGTTCGGGTTGTTCTTTTTCTTTTTGGTGATACATTACATAAAATTTTCCAACAAAATGATCAGACTTTAAGTTTTCTTTTTCTGGCGTGGAATTGTTTCCCCATTTTTTGTAAGCAAGCATTGACTGGCAAATATGAATTCCTCTGTCATTAAACAAATCTACTTTGGTTATTTTTCCTCCAGTCATTTCAAGCAGTCTGCTTACACTCATTCCAAGTGAATTGTTTCTTAAGTGCCCAACATGAAGTGGTTTGTTTGTGTTTGGCTGGGAATATTCGATTACAATTTTTTTTCCTTTGTTTGTATTGTTGTAACCGATTTTTTCTTTTAGGGCTTTTTTTAGTGGGTTTTGTGCCAAAAAGTTTTCATCAATAAAAAAATTTACGTATGGGCCGATTGCTTTGGCTTCTTTTATTCCTTTTTCAAGTTTTATTTTTCCAACTAATTCAAGTGCAATGTCTTTTGGGTTTTTCTTGAAAATACTTGCAAGTTTAAACGTCGGGAAAGCCAAGTCGCCCAAGTCTTTGCTTGGTGGGTTTTCAAGTAGTTCGATTATTTGTTGGCTTGAAAAATCGTTTTTCTTTAGTTCTTTTTCAAGTATTTTTGCGATTATTTTTTTTATTTCTTGCATATTATGAGCTTTAGATGATAAATTTAAGACCTTTTTGTGTTCATTGAAACCTGTATTTTTCAAAAATAAGTTTTAAAAGTGAAGATAAATTTCCTTCCCCTGAGTTTGCATCCTTGTAAGTTAATATAGTGGCTTTTTGGGGGGTGCATTTTAATAATTTTGAAAGAGACCAGGAACCTTCACGAAATGGGTGTATTACAATGTCAGCTCCCCTGATTTCATGTTTTATGTCTTCATCTGGCCTGTATTTTACTTTATCTGATTTTGGGTGAATTTCAAGCGCAACATGTGAATTAGTTGATGAAATTGGTAAGTGTTTTTGTCTTGAAATTTCACTTAATCTTTTTGCAAGTGCTCCGCTTGAGAATCCTTCTGAACAGACAAAAATTATTTTGAGTGGGTGCTGTGAATTTCTTAGTTGACGATTCTGCTTTGCCTTATTGTATTCATTTATTTTCTGGAGTTTTTTTCTTTGTCTTTGCCTTATTTTTCTGTCTCCAAGTAAATGGGATCTTTTTCCAGTATTTCTAATTCCTGTTTTTAGTCTGCTTAATAATCTCATACAGTTTACTTTAGTAAAGTTAAAAGTAGTGCTTTTTGTGCGTGCATTCTGTTTTCTGCCTGATCAAAAACAATTGATTTTTCTGAGTCAATTACTTCGTTACTGACTTCATAGCCTCTGTGTGCTGGAAGACAATGCATAAAGTAAGCGTTCCCTAAAGCTTTTTTGTCAACCTGAAAGCCTGCAAAGTCTTTGATTCTTTTTTCTGAATCTGCTTCTTGGCCCATTGAAACCCAAGTGTCAGTGTAAACAAAGTCTGAACCCCAAGCCGCTTTTGGGTCATGTGAAATTGTAAGAACTCCTTTCTTTTTTCCTAAATCAACTGCAATTTTGCTTGGTTCATAACCTATTGGTGTGACTACATTTATTTTCACGCCAAGTTTTGCACAAGCAATTATCAAAGAATTGCAAACATTATTTCCGTCACCCATGTATGTGACTACAGTTTTTTTGAAATTTTTAGAGTATTCTTTAATTGTCATTAAGTCAGCTAAAGCTTGGCATGGGTGGTACATTTCATCCAAGCCATTAATTAGTGGTACGCGTGAGGCATCAGCTGCTTCAACTACGTCCATGTTTTTGTATGCCCTAAACATTATTCCGTCAACGTAACGACAAAGGCTTTTGATTTCATCTGCAATTGAGCCGAGTGTAAAGTTTGTGTTTCTCCAGTCAAGATAAATGGCGTGCCCGCCAAGTTGTGTCATTCCTGCTTCAAATGAGACTCTTGTTCGAGTGGATGTTTTTTGGAAAAGCATTCCTAAAGATTTTCCTTGCAGGGCTTTTGAGTATTTTTTTGGGTTTTTCTTTATTTTTATTGCCAAGTCAATTAAGTCTTTGATCTCTTTGTCTGAGTAATCTAGCATGTTGATAAAGTGTCTTACTTTTTTCATCAGAAAAATAAAAGTAAGAAAGAATTAATTAAGGTTTTGTTGTGATGCAAGTAGAGTTTTACCATACTGTTTCTAATATTTTGATTTTGTGATTTGTGCGTCTTTGGTAATAAGTTTTGCATTCAATAATTGGGCAGTTGAAACGATTATTTTATCGTGTAATTCTTTAATTTCGTCTAATTCTTGAATCTGTCTTATCACGTTAAAATCAAGCGGAGTCCAAGTAACTTTAGTGTGCTAAAAAATAATTAACGCCTCCGGAGAGATTTGAACTCTCGACCTACTGCTTTCTTCCAATTATTTTATGTTAAATTAACGGGCTATCATAGATAGCCCACATATGCGCTGTAAACTGGCGCAACAGTTTTAGAAGGCAGTTGCCCTATCCTGGCTAGGCTACGGAGGCAATCATCTATTTAAGTTGCAGTTAGTTTTTTATAGTAATTTAAATCAGGCATATTAACGGCCTTTCAAAGAAAGGCCATGTATGCGTCGTAAACCCCCGCAAGGGTTTATTTAAAACCTTTAGTAAGGGTTTTTTTGGGTTATTTGGCCGAAACATTAAATACTCTTGAAAAACCCTGTTTGTGGGTGAATTTGTGTTTTTCTAGGTCAAATACCCATGCAAATAGTTTTTTGTCTGAAAATTCTTTTGGAAAGAACTTTTCTCTTCCTGAAATGTGGTGGCCTGTTTTTTCGTGTTTTTTATAAGCATCAAGTACGTGTTCTGGGATAACGAAAATGAATTGGTCGACGTTTTTTGCGTAGGCTAGTTTTTGTTTCATTTTTCCTTTGCTTGGTCGGGTCAGGACTTCTATTCCAATTTGCATTCCATCAACGGTTTCTACCAGGAAGTCAAAGCTTCCTTGTCTTAGTCCTTTTTTTTCAATCAGTACTGTTTTTTCTGGTTCAATTTTTTTTAATTGTAGTTGGGCTAAGACGTGCATTTTCTTTAATTCATGAAGGGTGTAAAAGTGCATTTTGTAAGTTGTTGTGTTGCCGTTTAGATATAGTTCATCAACTATGCATCTCTACCCCCAGAAAAATATAGTTGTAATTTTTTTTTATTTAACAGACTTAGGTTCTAAAAGTATATAATTGTTTTTAGTAAGTAAAAAAAAGTATCCGCCCGCCAAAATCGGGGGTTTAACGCGGGGGATTTTTGGAAAAAGCTTTTTACACTACGCAGTTGATTTTTTGGCCTTTTTGTAGTGCTTCTTTGTCTGCGCCGTAAACATAAAATCCTACGACCATGCCTTTTTTTGCATTGCTTACGCCAAACTTGGATTCAATTTCGCCAATTGTACAGGCTTTTCCATTGACATCAACTTTCATTTCCTGCAACAAAACGCCTGAGACTACTTGGGCTATGACGTAGACGTCTTGGTGTCCAAAAAATTGTGAAGTCTTTATTACTTCAAGTGTGTTTTGTTCGTTTGGGTTTACTTTCAAATTAGACATTGGTTTTTGCACAAACATCTTGACTTGGGAAGATGATTGGTTCTTGCCACTACCAAAGGTTAACGATACTAGGCTCATATTGGGAGTTCACTTCTTTTTTTTTAATAATTTAACAAATTTTTTTTATTTGTTTTAATTGTAATACTAAAAGCTTTTTAATATTTATTGCTGCTAAGCATTCCAAACCATTTTTTGGCCCCTTGTTTTGCTTTTCAAATAAAAAAAACTTTTTTTTGGGCTTTTTTCTTGGAAATACGGGGTTTAACGTTCTTGAATCCTCATTGACTTGGAAATAGTCTTTGTTGTTGAGTTTGAGGTTTTAAAGCAAATTTTAAAAGGAGAATTGAACCCGAATTCCCTATTATGCGGGGGTCGGATAGCGGCCAATTCCGCCACCTTGAGGAATTATTTAACTTTCAAGTTTTTTATAATGCAATTGGGTGGTCCCTTAGTGGGTTCGCAGGTTCAAATCCTGCTCCCCGCATTTTTTTTCAGAAAAAATTGTATCTGATAAAGCTTGAAATGCTGCCTCCGACTAAAATTGGCAGCGCTAACCTGATTATTATGGACACTGTAAAAAGGATTAATGCGCGTGGTAGTGGCGGCTTGTAGATTGCCATTATTAAAATCAAGTACCCAAGTAATTCAAACACGATATTTAGTGTGTCGCTAAAATAAAGCAGGGTTATCCAGCCAAAGGATAACAAAAGTGAGTTTGTGAGTGTTGCGTTTGGGAATTTCAATGTTGTTGTGATAAAGTAAACAAGTATGGTTCCAAGAGCCAGTGAAACAATTAGTGGTATAAAATAATAAAATCCCAATGTCGCTCACTTTAGTGCTTTGATTATTTTTTCTTGGGTTATCTTTAGTTCTTCTGGGTTTGCTTTTTGTGGGTTCCAGCGAAAGCCAAGCCCGTCGTTTTCTTTTCTTGGCAAAACATGAAAGTGCAGGTGGAAGACTACCTGCCCTGCTTCTTTGTTGTTTGACTGGTGCACGTTAAAGCCGTGTGCTCCAAGCCCGTTCACTTGTGCTACGCCGATTTTTTTCACTATTTTGATTACCTCTTGCAGTTCTTTTTCTGGCACGTCAATTAAGTTAACATAGTGTTTTTTTGGTATGACTAAGGAGTGGCCTTGTGCTCCTGGATAAATATCTAGAAAAGCAAGCACGTGGTCGTTTTCAAATAGTTTTGTGCTTGGCATTTCTCCTGCCACGATTTTACAAAAAATACAATCTTTCATTTTAATGCCTTCTGACTTATTTTTTGTTCAAATAGCCTTTAAATGCTTAATTAAAATCAATTTTTTGGCCTTTTTCTAAACCTTTTTTTTGGGCAAATCCTGCATTGATTTCAAGCACGTATTTTGCAGGGCCATTTGAAGCATAAATTTGGCACGGGTCTGCTTTGCATGGTTGGGCATTTTTTGTTATTCCAATGATTTCTTTGTTTTCATTTATCCAGATCATGTCAAGGGGAATTAATGTGTTTTTCATCCAAAACTGCCTGATTTTTTGGTCTGGAAAAATAAACAGCATTCCAGAGTTTTCGTTTAAGTTTTCCCTAAACATTAGGCCTTTGGTTTGCTCTTGCGATGTAATTGCTTTTTCTATTTGGATGCAAGTCAGCTCTATGCATAACTGGTTTTCTTGTAAAGTTTCAGTTGGCTGCATTGGGGAGGTTGTACATCCAAAAATAAGTATTGTTAAAGCCAAACAGAACTTGTAGCTCATAGGATAAGTGTTTGCGTGTATTTTTTTTAAGCTCATTGTTTTGCATTTAGTTTTTTGCTTGCAATAAGTGAGAATAATACAAAGTATGCCCACACTACTATTGCAAGTCCAATCCATGGGAGTGAATGGTCGATTCCAAACAAAAAACCCCCAAACAATGGGCCAATTACTTGCCCTGTTGCGCTAAATGATGTGTTTAATCCAAGGACTGCTCCGCGTTTGCCTGTGACTTTTTTTGTTATTAATGAGTTTACTGACGGGAATACAAGTGCATTTCCCATTACAAAGATTGCAAGTGGAAGCAAAAGCGAGATCCAGTCATTTACAAATGAAAGCAAAAAGAACCCTGTCCCTGAAAGCAGTAAGCCTCCCTGCACAAGGCGTATTTCACCAAATCTGTTGACTAGGTTCCCTGAAATAAATTGCATTCCCATTATCAGGAATCCAACGTATGTGAAAACAATTCCTATTTCAGTTGAAGTAAAGTCAAGTTTTTCGCTTGTGTAAAGTGCAAGCGTTGCTTCCAGTCCGCCAATCATGAATGTAATCATCATTGATGAAAGAAACAAGAAAAGCAGTGGCGATGAAAGGTGAGTGAGCAGTGAGATTTCTTGTTTGTCAATATCTTTGCTTTCTTGTTTTTCGTGCGGCTCTTTTAGCTTGAGAAACACCCATGCAAAATTGATTGCTGAAAATAATGCTGCAAGCAAAAATGCATCCCTTACTGAGATTGATGAGGCCAATCCCCCGAATGCCGGTCCAAAAATAAAGCCTAAAGAAAATGTCATTCCCATTAAACCCATTGCTTTTCCGCGCTGTTGTTCTGTTGAGTAATCTGACAAAAGTGATATTGCGGTTGGGAATATGCTTGCTGCAAAGAACCCTTCGATCGCCCTTGCAATTAAGGCCATTGGAAAAGAAGTTGCAAAAGCAAAAATTACATAAGATACTGCAAATCCTGCTGTGCCAATTAACAGTACTTTTTTTCTGCCGATTTTGTCTCCAAGTTTTCCAAAAAACGGGCTGAATATTAACTGCATTAATGCAAATGTTGCAGTGAGGAACCCAAGTTCAATTGGCTTTGCGCCAAGCTCTAAGGCATAAAATGGCAATAAAGGCAATATTACTCCAAAGCCAAACGCAGTCAGGAATAAAGTGAACAATACGGGTTTTATTCCGGGAGTTTTTAAAATTTCTTTAAAAGACATTAAAATTACCTAAAAAAAAGTTTTCAAATATTGGTTCTCCGATTATTTTATATTATAACTTATTTCCATTTGAATTTTTTTTATTTTACTGGTATTTAATCAGTGAATACACATCATATCCGGTGAGTTTTTTTCTTCCGTTTAGTGGCTCTATTTCAATTAATAGTGCAATGCCGTTTATTTTTCCCTGCATTTTTTCAATAAGCCTTATTGCGGCCTGTGCTGTTCCGCCAGTTGCCAAGACATCATCGCACAATAAGATTTTTTCGCCTTTTTCAATTGAGTCCTCATGCAGTTCAAAAATGTCTTTGCCGTATTCTTTTTCATATTCTTCTTTCAAGGATTTTCCGGGGAGTTTTCCTTGTTTTCTTATTGGCACAAATCCTGCATTAAACTTGTATGCAAGGATTGCGCCAAAAATGAATCCCCGGCTTTCAATGCTCACGACTTTGTCAAAAGTTTTTCCTTCGTTTTTATAGTGTTCAAATATTTTGTCCGCTGCAAATTTCAGTGCATTAGCGTCTTTTAACAGAGTTGTAATGTCATAGAACAATATTCCTTTTTTTGGAAAATCAGGTATTTCTCTTATTGTTTTTTTTAGGTCCATGCTTAATCACATTGTCTTGATTACTTCTTGTACAAGTTTAAATGAATTCAGCGCGGCTTGATTTAGGAATTCCTGAAAGTTTTTTGAGGATGAATTGTCTGCGCTGTCTGAGATTGCTTTGATTGCAATAAATGGAATTTCATTGTAATAACATGTTTGGCCAACTGCAGCTGCTTCCATGTCAATTGCGTCAGCGCCAAAGTCTGTCATTATTTTGCTTGCTTTTTTGTTGTTTTCCAAAAAAATATCGCCTGTTGCAATTGTTCCATTGATTATTTTTAAGCCCAGTTTTTTTCCCGCGGCAATTGCTTTTTTTGCAAGTTTTTTGTCCGCATCAAAAAAGCGTTCTTTAGTGTATGGTATTTGGCCGATTTTAAATCCAAGTTTTTT
>CAYIJY010000019.1:0-11650 GCA_964363785.1 uncultured archaeon | reverse complement strand
ATCAGCAACCCCACAATCTTGAGGACAACTATTATATGACTCTCCCGCATCACAAATGCCGTTTGCACAACCTACAACATTTGTTTGGCAATCTTGTGGACAAGAACCAACTGACTCAGTATTTTCGCAAACTCCATTTCCACAACTAACAGTAACTTGTCTTTGCGGACCAACAGTCAAAACATAACGAGTTTTAATTGACTGATTCATAGATGAATCAACCGCATAAAGAATAAGTGTGTTAGATCCTTCTTGCAAAGGAACAAAATTCCAATTAACAGTGCAACTAGTTTGGTTCTGGCAATCAAAAGAACCAGAACTACCACTTTCAAATGGTTGTGAAGCCTCCCAAGAAATACTTTTTACCCCGGTTTCATCTTGTGCTTTAACCAAAACCATTACTGTTTCTCCAAGGCCTGGATCAGTAGGGCTTACGGTACTTTGTGAAATCAGCGGAGGAACCGTATCAGCTGATAACGAGTTTTCATTTGTTTGAGTTGGCCCTAACGAGGTAGTACACCCCATTGCCAAAACAACTGCAATTAAAAATATGTAAAACCTAATGCTCATTTGCTAACAATACGAATTATGAATATTTAAATCTTTTTATTAGCCAAAAAAATTAAACAATAGAAGCAGTTTTTACGTCTCCAGCGCGCTCATAAGAAGCCACAATGACTCCTTTTGGCGAAACTTTTGACTCTTTTAATGTAAATGCAGCAGACATTGTTCCTTCACCAAATAAGCGTTTTCCTATTCCAAGTGTAACTGGAAAAATCTTTAACCACATCTCATCAACTAAATCATTTTTCAAAAGAGTTTGAATAAGATTGGCACTGCCATGAACTTGTAATTCAGGCCCATCTTGTTGTTTTAACTTTTTAATTTCTAAAACAAGATTATTTCCTTTTAAAAAAACAGATTTTTCCCACTTATGTTTTGTCATTGTATCTGAAGCAACGTACTTTGTTGCTGTGTTTATTGGACTATCTTGACTAGGCCAATAACCTGCAAATATCTCGAAGGTTTTTCTACCAAGTAATAAATCAAAGGATCTTTTATCCATTTGTTGTGTCATGACTTCTGAAAGAAAATCATCCCAATACGGAGTCAACCAACCACCATAATGGAATCCGCCCGCCTTATCTTCTTCAGGCCCACCCGGCGCCTGCATGACGCCATCAAGCGTTACAAAAGTTAAGACAATTAATTTTCTCATAACAACTTAGTTTCATTTAAAGTTTATAAATATTTAGAGGGTGTTTTTTGGGCTCGATAATTTTTACCTCTTTTTCTGTAGACTTTCCTTTACTCGAAATTCAACGATTTTCTTGATTAAATCATACGGAATTGGTTGATCAAACGGAAATTGCACTGAGCCTTTTGCTCTTTTGTAAGGCATTAATTCTTTTTCAAATGCTTTAACTGCAGAAGGAATCGGATAAAACCCAATGTGATTTTTCCAACCAGCAAAGTAAACCAAATATTTTCCATTTAACTTAAATGTCGGCATTTGATAACTAATTGACTCAATTGCCTTTGGTGCTGCTTTTCTTATTGCCTGCCTAATTTTTTTTAGAACAACTTGAACGTCGTTTGGAAAAGTAGCAATGTATTCATCAATTGTCTCGCATTTATTTTCTTTCTTCATACGTTTGTTAACTCTCTACTCATATTAGCTTGAATTTATTTAAATGGTTTCTTTTATTGCCTTTAAAAAAAATGAAGTAAAAAAAATAAACTAAAGCACTGCAATTTTATTAAAGGCTAAATCCTTAAATACTTGAAAAAACACCCAACATACTATGCTTTTGCAGGCAGCACTTGACTTTCAAGCATTATCATGGATAATCCTTCCATTCCTCATTTTTTGTGCACGTGTTGCAGATGTTTCCCTTGGAACAATTCGCTTAATTTTTATTTCAAAAGGCTTTAAGAACATTGCACCAATAATTGGTTTTTTTGAAATCCTAATATGGCTTTTTGCAATCAGCCAAATAATGCAAAACCTAAATGACTGGCCAACCATGATTGCCTACGCAGCAGGATTTGCATTCGGAACATTTGCAGGAATGGCACTTGAAGAAAAACTCTCATTTGGCGAAGTTTTAGTCAGAATAATTACAAAACACAATGTACCAGAAATGGTTCTAAAACTAAAAAGCGAAGGCTACAGAATAACAAGCGTTAATGCAGAAGGAGAAAAAGGCGAAGTAAAAGTAATACTAATTATTACACAAAGAAAAACCGCATTAAAGGCAATAAAAATAATCAAAGAAATAAACTCAGACGCATTCTACACAATAGAAGACATTAAATCAGTAGAAGAAGGCTCAACAAACACAAAAAAAAGTGTTTTCTCAGTGCACAACCTGCGAATGTTTAACATTTTCAAAAAAGGAAAATAAATGACACGCAAAATAAACAATGGCTGGAAAACATGCAGCCGAGGACACAAATTCAGGGGAAAAGGCTGCCCAAAATGCTGGAAAGGCTTCAAACTATAAATTACCTAAACTCAAGTGTTGTCTTAGCACCAAGAATTACATTAAGAGACTTAGAAAGAGTTTCTTTTGAAGCAGAAAGTTTACCCTCATCTTCTTTTTGAATCAAAACTGTAATTTCAAAAGAACCAGGATTAAATGTTTTTTTTACACCAATTATCCTGACATTTCCAACGATGTCTTGAATTGCCTTTCTTTCATTCTTGGTTTTTTCAATTATTCTTACCTTTTTACCAAACTGCTTTGATAATTCTGCAACAACACGACCTTTAGACCCAATCAATGCACCAATAGCGCCACTGCAGATTAAAACAAGAAACTCATCCACATCAACAGCCTTATGAAAAGCAACATTAGTTATTGGAAAGTTTTTAGAAATCCGCCCCAAAGACTGCGAAACTTTTACATCAAGCTCATTGAATTCACCAAGTGAACTTTTTTTCCTACACTCAAAGCACATGTCCTCACGCAAAGTGTCCTTTTCACACAAAACAGTCTTTAACATAAAAAAAACTCCCATTGCACTAATAATTTTTTAAAAAAAAAGTTTTATTTCATTACACGAATTTCAATTGCAGAAACCTTCAAAATATTTCCATCTTCAGTAGTCAATTCTTCAGTTGAAATGTCTATTTTGTCAACCTTTAAGTCTTTTACAAACTTGTTCTTCAAAATCTCTGCAACATCAACAGCACGAGAGATTGCTTTACCACGTGCCTTTAACACTACGTCATTAGTTCCCTGATTAAATTGCGTGACAACAGCCAAAACATAAGCCATCGTGCCTTTCTTTCCAATGTAAACAATGTTTTCCTCAGACATAAACATGCTACCTCCACTGAAAAAATACTGCAGAATTTGGATAGATTCATTATGAATCATTGTTTATTTTAACGAGACCGCTTGCCTACACAAAACATATATAAAACTCGAATCAAAATAAAATTAGAAAAAAATGAAGTCGTTGTATTACCGCGCCACTGCAAGTGGCGCACGTACTCGCGGGCGAACGGCGCGTGACCGTTCATTTTAAGTATCTTAAAGTAGATTCAAAAATTCCCCTTGTTATTCCGGGGTTATAATTAAAGTAAATGCTTTTTCCAACCAAAGATGGTTTTTCTACAACAGCTGGAAAACTCTTTTTAGTATAAGGGTCCTGTATAAATGCAAGTTCTTTCCCAAGTGGTGAAACATCAAAGACTTCAAAGACTGCATCAAAGCCTGGTTGTGCTGGAAAAACTGGAATACCTCTCATGATTGGGTGATCATCATCAACACTGTAAAGTTTTCCGCGCACATTAAGCCTGTTTAAGCAAACCGGGATTTCTTCAATTATTCTGTCACAACTAACCGGAACAATATCTCCAAAAGTGTTCTCCCAACCAATTACATCAAACGCACCAGGCCTTCTAATACCTGAATCTAAAACAACAATTAGTTTTCCGCCAGTGTTAACGTACCTTTGTATTTCTTCGCCGACTTCGCGTGCAACTTCCTTGTTTGCTTCCTGGCTTTGATCAAGCATAACAATATCATACTGTGATAAAATTTCTCTTGGACTGCGTGTAAGGCTTTCAGGAGTCCTGATTACATACCGGACTAAGTCATCATTTTGGTTTAAAGTGTCAATTACTTCTTGGCTTGTTGCACCCAAAATAAGCATTTGGGATGGTTTAGCTGAGCCTTCAAATAAGTCAGCCAAAGGACCAATAACTGGAGTGTTTGAGTCAATTACGTCAAACCTTATTGCCAAAAAAAGAAGAATAATTATTACTAGAATAATTGGAATGAATCCTTCCAAGTGAAAACCAACGTTTGAGGGAAAAGAGCCTCCGCCTTGAGGATAGTCATCTAGTGGTTCGGCAC
Organism: uncultured archaeon; assembly: GCA_964363785.1. Taxonomy (GTDB): domain Archaea; phylum Iainarchaeota; class Iainarchaeia; order Iainarchaeales; family GW2011-AR10; genus JACQJF01. Next base: position 7,280 of record CAYIJY010000019.1, on the reverse strand, counting down.
CGCCCTGAGGATACATGTTTTTACCTTTTTTTTTAAGCCTAAACTAATACCATAAATAATAAATATTGGGGTTTAAATACATTTGCCCGAGTTTTTGTGCTTCACTTAATCATCCCATAATACATGTTTTCAACAAGCGAAGGATAACTAATTCTTATTCCAGTCTGACTGTCAATTGGCATTTTGTTGCTTACAAAAAATTCAGGCGGGACTGCATAATAAGCAACTTTTTGCCCAAGACCAGCCGTTACAATAATTGGGAAAACCCTGCCCAAATCATTTGAGCCTTCACTGTCTGCCGAAGAAGAATAACAAGCACCATCTGATGGATAATCAATGAAACCATCATTGTCATTATCTTGCCCATCAGAGCACTCAGTGGAATTGCTTATGCAGCTGTCTTCATTATTCCAGTACCGACTTAAACAACAATCATCATTTGGATAATCAATCAAGCCATCATTGTCATTGTCCTTGTTGTCATCACACTTAAAGTCTTTTGGTGAAGACAAAATGTCAACTCCTTCGTAATCATCCTGCAAAGAATTACAACCAGGATCACGCTCAATTTCAGGCAATCCATCATGATCAAGATCAAGCCCGCCAAAATCAATAAACCCATCCCCATCATTGTCAAGATTATCACGACACTGTGGAACCTCATTTACAGGAGTGGTTCCACTGTACACATCATGATCTGCAATTATGTTTGACAATGCATCAACACTAAGCACACTTGTAGTGTATGAACTGCTGCGCACTTTTACAATTGAAAAATCACCAAACATCCTTAAATTGGGATTAATTGCTTTAACTAATTCATGACTTCTGTTTGGAGCAGAAAATATTCCAATCTGTGGAACATCAGGGCATGTCTTTAATTCACAAAAATTCCCAACATAATCAAGGCCCAAAAAAGAATCAAATGCAACAACCTTTGCCCCGTCCTTTCTTGACCATGGGCTCACAACTTTATTTTCATCAGACCCATTTGGCCTTTCAAATTCAAACAAAAGCTTATCACCATCATCAAGCACAGTTCCGGCGTCACCCGTCCAAACAAGCCGCCCTCCGCCCCGCGCATAATCCATAAACATTTGCAAATCATCAGTGCTTAATTTTCTTGCCTCTTCAACTATAACCAAGTCATAATCCTTTAAGTTGCCCAAAGTTACACCCGAAATATGAAGGGCATAAGCAGGTGCAATTATTTTGGACGGATTAGACAATGTCTGCCTCAATAATTCATGATCCCCAAGACCACCATCACCATAAACAATCAAAACCCTTGCTTTTCCACCCTCACTAAAACGAGCTATATTCCAATAAGTGTCACAGGAAAAAGGAACAGGAATAATACCACACCCAAAATACCAACTTACAATATACCAAAGAGCCACAAGCAAAGCAACCAGCACGCCAATGTGATAAATGTCTATTGAAAACTTGTTTTCTGGCGGATACACAATAAAAACCCTATAACCCTATTTTAACAAAAAAAGGTTATATTAAATAGTCTTTTGGTTTTTTAATATTTAAGTGAAACAAAAATGAAGTTTGAAAAACAAAAAAACACTGGCGGCGCAGGCCCAAGCTCAGCAATAGGTCTAATTAGGTTCTTTGACACAGAAGTAGGCGGCCCAAAAATGACCCCAGAATTCGTCCTAGGAATAGCATTATTTTTCATTATAGCAATGCTTGTATTCCACTTTATTTCATAAAAAAAAAGTCATTTTTCTATTTCTACAAAAAAACTCTTATTCAATAGTTTGTCTAGTTTACCCTTTGACTTTACAAGCACTGTTCCAGTCTGCTTTTCAATTTCTTTTCCAAACTTACTCAAAAACTGTGCATCGTCACAGTCAATCAAAAGGCGGGCCATTTGCCCCTGCACTAAACCAGCTTGTTTTCTTTTATCCTGAATAAGTCGCCTAAGCTCCATTAATTCCCATTCATCCTGAAGTGCATTATCAACACTAATCTCTAAATACACTATATTCTCACCGATTTCTTTTTGCACAAAATCACCACGCGGCACATCAAGTGACTCAACCACTTCTTTGACGTTTGAAAGACTTCCAATTATACCAAGAGAATTAGACAATTGTTTTTTTGTTTTTGTCTTAACAACAATTTTTTTAAGCGGCCATCTTCGCCTTAACTTTGCTTCTTCACGCAAACTAAGTGCCACCTGCGAAACTTCTTTTGCAAGCGCGACTTCATCTTCCAAAGAAGGATTAACATACACGCTCTTTTTTTCAAGATTAAGCAAATGCACTGACGCAGGCATTGCACTTGTCTTTACCTGTAAATAAAAATGTTCACAAATATGCGGAGCAATTGGCGCCAAAAGTTTTAACAAAGAAAAAACTATTTCACGCAAAGCAAAAGAAACACCACTTCCTTTTCCTTCATCAAAACGGTCACGAACAATCTGAATATATGTCCTGCTTACTTCCTCAAGCAAAAAAGTTTCCGCCAAGGACAATATCTTTGAAAAATTATAATTCCCATAATTCTCCAAACACGCACTCTCTAGTGACTCAAGTTTACTTAAAATCCATTTATCCTCAACCTCAAGTAAAGGCGCTTTTGCCTGACTCAAGTCCTTCTCACTCGAATAAGTATAAAGAAAACTAATTACATTGTAAAACGTGGAATAAAACCTGTGAATATCCTTAAACGCATTCCAGTCAAAAGAAAAATCCTCTCCGCGTGACTCCAAAGCCAAAAAATGCCTCAAATAATCACGGTTTTGTTTTTCAATTGCCTCCTTTGGCGTAATAATGTTTCCAAGGCTTTTGCTCATTTTATTTTTATTAACATCAAGCACAAGCCCGTGCATTACAATTGTATTGAATGGCTTTTTATCAAAAGAAATTACACTCAAAATTAATTCAGAATTCCACCAACCCCTAATCTGGTCCTTTCCTTCCAAATTAATGTCTGCTGGCCAAAATTCTTCAAACAATTTTTTATTCTCAGGATAATTAAGCGAACTCCAAGAAGAACTGCCTGAATCAAACCACACATCAAGAACTTCAGGCACACGCTTCATTTCCCCGCCGCACTTACACTTAATTACAACTTTATCAATCCACGGCTTATGCAAGTTAATGTCTTTGTCAACTTTTGTAAGTTTTTGCAATTCAGCAAGAGACCCCACAACCTTTTTATCATCACATTTATTGCAAACCCAAATAGGCAAAGGAGTGCCCCAATAACGTTGTCTGGATACTGGCCAATCACCAAGACTATCAAGCCAATTACCAAACCTGGCTTTTCCATAAGACGGAACCCAATTTACTTCCTCATTCAATTCTTTTAAGCGGTTTCTAATGCCAGTTATTGCAAAAAACCACTGTGGACTGGCAATCATAAGAAGCGGAGTCTTGCATCGCCAGCAAACAGGATAATCATGCTTGTATTTTTCAGAAAAAGCAATTGCGTTTTCAGTTTTCAAGTCATTAATAATTTCTCTATTAGTCTCGCGGACTTTTTTTCCAACGTATTTTCCAGCCAAAGAATTAAACACTCCATTCAATTCAACAGAACTAATTACAGGCAAATTGTTTTTTGTTCCCTCTTCAAAATCTTCCTTTCCATGGCCTGGTGCACAATGAACCAAGCCACTTCCTTCAGATAAATTAACAAACTTTTCACTTGGAATAACACGATAAGCATTTTTTGTTTGATCACCCAAAGACAAATGCTTTGACAAAGGATTAACATACTTTAAACCAACAAGAGCTTTTCCTTTCAACTCTTTAACTATTTTGAATTCCACATTCATTGACTTAAATAATTTTTCTGCCAAAACTTTTGCAACAATAAAAACAGAGTCACCGACTTTTGCTTCTACGTAATCAAAATCAGGACCAACCATTACACCAGCATTGCCAGGCAAAGTCCAAGGAGTTGTAGTCCAAATAACCAAAAACTTGTTTTTTTCACCAACAATTGGAAACTTTACATAAACTGCATCATCAGTCTGCTTGACATACTCAATCTCGTTATACGCAACAGCAGTTTCACAACGAGGACAAACATGGACAGAATACTTTCCCAAATACAACAAATTTTTTTCGTAAGCTCGCTTAAAAGTCCACCATAAACCTTCAATGTATTTGTTTTCAAGAGTAAGATATGGATTTTTCCAATCCATCCAAATCCCTAAATCATAAAACTCTGCATTCATTACATCAATAAATTCAGTTGCAAAACCCTTGCATTCATTAACAAATTTTTCAACACCAAATTCCTCAATTTGTTTTTTATTTTTAAAACCAAGTTTTGTCTCAACTTTGTTTTCAATTGGCAGGCCATGCGTGTCATAACCGGGCTGGTCACGCACATCAAAACCCTGCATACGCCTAGAGCGCATTACAATGTCCTTTAACACTTTATTCAAAGCAGTGCCCATGTGAATATGCCCTGAAGCATAAGGCGGGCCATCCATCAGGTAAAATTTTTTCTTACCCTTGTTTTGCGTGCGGCTCTTTAAAGGAATTCCATGTTCTTCCCAAAACTTTCTGACACTTTCTTCTTCAGCCAAAGAATATGGCTTGATTGACTTCATCAAAAAATCACTTTACCGCAAAAAAATTGATTAAGCACTATCAAAGATAGTGCGCGTCGTGAACCCACGCAAGGGTTCATGGGAGTAGGAGGATTTGAACCTCCGACCGATGGCGCACCTACACTAAAACAGTTAAGAATGTTTTAAAAGTGTTATAAGACCATTGCTCTACCAGGCTGAGCTATACTCCCAAATATCAATAAAACTAAGCCCAAAAAGGCTTATAATCAAAGAGAGTTTATCCAAAAAAAATTTTATAAATAGGATTACTTAGAAAAAACGATAAAAAAAAGAAAATCAGAAAAGCGCGTTTAAAGCAAAAAAAAGCGCCTTTGTCTTATTTGGTTTATTTACCTTATGTTTCGTCTAACATCTTCCACTAGGGATTTAATGTCTTCCTTAAAGGCAAATCCTACACTTAATCCAAACACTACTGCAAGGACCAAGACCAGTGCACCAAAGAATATTAAGAATGCATTTTCAAGCACTGCGACATTCACACCGGCTTTTCTAAGTGCAATTAAAAGCACTACAAAAACAACCAATGCTTCAGTTACAGCAGCAAGTTGTTTTTTGACCTTAAAGTTAGTGTCATTGATTTTGTTTCTTATAAACCTTGCAAACAACAAACCCATTGTCAACAAAACAAGGGAGATGAATACATTTGGCGCATAAAAAACAAGCGCATTCATAAAAGTCCTGATTGATTGCAATTGTACAAACACTGTTGCCTGTGCAACAAACACAATGATAATATACCATTTGACAAAAGAACCAGTCAAAGTTGACAATTCTATTCCGCCAACAGCTTCCTTCAAACTATGTTCTTTGGCCCATTCATCAAGCTTGAAAGCCTTCAAGGCCTTACTAACAATTATTTTTGCAAACTTACCTATAATCCAGCCAATAATAATCAACAGGACTGCAGTTGAAACGCCAATAATTACAAACGGTAATTGGGCAAAAATTCTAAACCATGCGTCCATAAACGCAGTTGAAATCATTTGAATAACATCAGTTGCATAACTCACCAACAAACACCTTTCCACACTTTTTACAAATAAAATTTACTACATTTTACTAATACATAACTAATATATAAATGTAACGGCGTTGTTTGGAAAACAAAACAAAAATAGTTTGCAGAAAAAAGTTTGCAGAAAAAAAATTAGAAAATAAAAATAAAAAAAAGAAAAAAAAATGGACATTACATGTCCATGTGGTCCATGCCACCCATTCCGCCCATGCCCGGAGGCATTCCCCCGCCTCTGCCGCCTTTGCTTGAACCGGCAATAATGTCGTCGATTCTAAGCAGCATTTCAGCGACTTCTGAAGCAGAAGTAATTGCCTGAGTCTTGACGCTTAATGGTTCATGAACTCTTTTAGTTTTCATGTTGTCCAATTTTGCATTGTGCACATCAACACCAATATACTTTCCTTCTTTGGTAGAGTGCTTTGACCTTAAAGCAACTAAAGTGTCAAGTGGATCCATGCCTGCAGTCTCTGCTAAAGTCCTTGGAATTATTTCAAGTGTTTCAGCAAATGCTTCTATTGCAAGTTGTTCACGTCCACCAACAGTCTTTGCATAATTTCTAAGCCTGTGGGCAACTTCCATTTCACAACTTCCGCCGCCAGCTAAGACTAAACCATCCCTTATTGCAGTTGTGGTTGAGCCAATTGCATCAACAACAGCTCGTTCAGCCTCGTCAATTACGTGTTCACTACCACCCCTAATTAAGAGTGAAACTGCTTTAGGATTCTTGCACCCTTCAACAAACACCATGTTGTCGCCGGCAATTTTTCTTTCCCTGACAACCTGTGCCTTGCCAAGTTCAGCTGCGCTTAAGTCTTTTATTCTTGACATTACTCTTGCGCCAGTTGCTCTTGCAAGTGCATCCATGTCAGACTTCTTTACTCGCCTTACAGCAAGTATTCCTGCTTTAGCCAAAAAGTGTTGTGCAATGTCGTCAATTCCTTTTTGACAAATCAAGACATTTGCGCCTGATTTTACTACAATGTCAACGTAGTTTCTCAAGATTTTTTCTTCCTGATCAATAAAGTTTTGTAATTGATCCGGATCAGAAATCTGGACTTTTGTGTCTGTTTCTGGGCCTTTGATTTCAAATGCTGCATCAACTAATGCAATCTTTGCGCCTTCAACTTTTTTTGGCATTCCTGTATGAACAACTTCCTTGTCAATAATAATTCCCTTGACAATTTCAGAGTCCTGCATTGAAGAACCGGCTTTCTTTTCGACTTTAATGTTTTCTTTGTCAATAATCATTTTGCCGCCTTCTTCTTCAACAACTTCTTTTACTGCAGAAACAACCATGTTAGCCAAGACTTCTGCGCCTTCAGCGCTTTTTCCACTCATTGAAGTCAAAGCAATTTCTTGCAAGACTTTTAAGTTCTTTGAGTCAACTGGGTCTGCAATACTTTTGTATTCTTCTTTTGCCTTTGCAGCAGCCAATCTGTAACCCTTGATTATTACTGATGGGTGTATTTCGTCGTCAAGTAATTTCTCTGCTTTTTCTAGTAATCCACCTGCAAATACTGCGGCCGTGGTTGTTCCGTCACCGACTTCTGCGTCTTGTGTCTTTGCGACTTCGACCATCATTTTGCCTGCCGGATGATCAATACTCATGTTTTCAAGTATTGTTGCCCCGTCGTTAGAAATTGTAATGTCGCCAAGGTCATCGAC
>CAYIJY010000018.1:0-11706 GCA_964363785.1 uncultured archaeon | reverse complement strand
ATTACAGGCGAAAAAATACTAGTTTTACCATGACTGGTTTGATTAAGTTCTATCGCAGATAGAACACGAACCGAGCATCGGTTCACGCTGTGTGAACGGCAGCACGCCGTTCGAGTGAACTCGCGCAAGGGTTCAAAATTTTACAAAGTAGTCACAAAAGTTCCCGATTGTCTTAAGCAAATTCTGTGAGTCGCGCGAGTTAACTGCCAAAAACATTATGGTTAACCCCTTTGACCCAAACTTTGAAACAATCGAGTGAATAAATTTTTCAACAGTCTTATTGTCATTGTAAACCAAAAAAGTATTCAATGAGTCAATTATCAAAAAACCGTTCTGGTTTTTTATTTTGTCAGTCTCTTTTTCAATCTCGCCGTACAAAGTCGTCAAGTCACTCTGGTCATCAAGGAAAGTCACTTTGTCGGTTGAGGCTTCTTCAGTGCCGCTTGCATCAATAATTGACACAGCATCAAGACGGATTTTGTTCTCCAGTAACTGCTTCATTAATTTTTTTCCGGACAAACCTGCAGACACAAAGACTCCTTTAAACTCATTTTTTTTTGCAAACTTCCTAAGCAAAGAAAGCCTTAACTCAGGGAGCTTTTCTGATTTTGAAACAAACAAAACCGTAAATCCGCCTTCAAGGCCCAAAATTTTTTTTTCAACCTCAAGGTCAATCTTTGTCTTTGGCGAAAGCACTTCCATTAATTTCTCTTCTGACCAAATGCTTTCTTCCCGTAAATAGTTTTTTTCAGCTTTATTGTTTTCTTCTTTGCTCATTTAATCTCCTCAAAAATCTTTCCATGGACAAGCACATTAATCCCGTCTTTGTCAATTTTTACCGGCTTTAATTCTTCCGCAATCAAAGTATTCCTCATTTTTAAAACCGCAATGCTTCGAATGAATTTGTTTTTTACTTTTGTATGGTAAAGCAGCACAACCCCGTCTGCAACATATTCTTCAAGCCCATAAAGGGACCTAGACATATCAAGATTAATTTCGTTTGTAATTATGCTTGTGCAGTTAATTTTTTTAAGCATTTTTCCAAGCGTCACAATCTTTTTCCTTGCATCAAGTTCTCTGTCAAAAAAAAGCTTGAAAATAACTCCCGGGTCAATTACACAGCGCTGTGCAGAAATCGCGCGGATATTTTCCTCAACCGCATTTTTTAGTCTTTCAAAATCATAAAGGTCAATTGTCACAATACGTATTTTGTCTTCCTGTATTAATTTTTTTAAGTCCCACCCAAATTCCATTGCGCCTTCAACAATCGTGCTTTCAGGCTCCTCAAGTGAAATGTAAACCCCGTTTTCCTTGAATTCAGTTGCTCCCTTGTAAATGTACTGCCAGCAAAAAACTGTTTTGCCGCTCCCCGGATCACCACTTAAAACAACAAGGTTGCCTTTTGGAAACCCCCCGTCAATCATGTCATCAAGGCCGGGAATGCCGCTTTTTGTCCTCTGAACATCAAACTTTTCGCCCTTCATTTTTCAACACAAGATTTTTTTTTTGCTTAATTTAATGAATAATCCGGTTCTTTTTAATAATTTGGCTTTTTTTGTGCCGTGAAAACGATTTTATACTTGTTTTTTTGTACTATTTCACATGCCTGAATTTCCTGAACAAAAAAACGAGCGATTATTTGCAGCAACTAAAAGCCTCTTAAAAGCAAAGACCCCTAAAGAAGAAATACTTTCAAGCTTAAATGACTTGGGTCTGCCAAGAGACAAAGCAATTGAGCTTTTAGAGCAGGCACAAAAAGAAGTAGAACAAGATTACCTGTTTGAAAAACCTAAAGAGGAATTTAACCCAAACAAACAACAAGCCAGTTCACCAATGCAAAAAAACACCCCTCTACAAAAAAACACTGGTTTTTTTTCCAAAATGTTTCCAACCAAAACCCAACAGCTAAAAGAAGAAGTCCTAAAAGCCCCCTCAAGGCCGCTAAAGGACTTAGTAAAAGCAAACCAAAAAGATGACTCTGAATTCAAAATTACATTTGACAACACTGAGCCAGAAAAAAAACCTTTTCGTGAAATAATGCCAATGCGTGTAAGTGACTTTGACAAACTCATTTCTGCAGGCGGCTTAAAGCGCGGAGACACAATCCTGATTTCAGGCGGATGCGGAACAGGAAAAACAACATTTGGAATACAGTCACTTTATCATGGCGCACTAAAAGGCGAGAAAGGAGTTTACTTAAGCCTAGAAGAAACACCACAAAAAATGAAAGAAAACATGATGCAAAATTATGGCTGGGATATTGAGTCACTTGAACGAGAAGGAAAAATAGCAATCCTAAAAATTGACCCACTGACAATTGCAAGAGCAGTTGAAGCAGCACTCACAAAAGAACGCGGCGGCCTGTACATTGAGTTTGAACAATTTGATTTACCCATGCAGTTTGACTTGCCATTCAAGCCTGACAGAGTCGTAGTGGATTCACTTTCAGCCCTTTCAATTGCATTTATGGAAAACGAGCAAGGCTACAGGCAGTATTTGCGCCACTTGTTTGAGACCCTAGAAAAATACAATTCAGTCAACCTTGTTTTTGGTGAGACAGAGCAGGACCCAGGCATTTATTCAAGGTCAGGCATAGAAGAATTCCTGGCTGACGGAGTAATTGTTTTTTACAACATGAAAATACACAACATTAGGCAGCGTGCAATAGAAATACTAAAACTAAGAAGCTCTGCACACATAAGAAAAATCACGCCCTACACAATCGGCCAAAAGGGGATAGAAATTTTCATAAACCAAGAATTATTCTTAGAGGATTAAAATTCTTTTCTTGGCTTAAACGGTTTTTCAGAAAGCAAGTCCTCAGGAAAAACCCCAAGCTCTACTCTGTACATCCTGAATTTGTCAATTGTCACAAAATCATCCACAAACATTCCAAGGTCCTTTATTGCCTGTGTCTGGGAGTCTCCCTCAAGTGAAGTAAAAAAAGCATCAACATGCGCTGCCTTGATTTTTCCAATAAGTGAATGTATAAATTTTACAACAGTTGTCTGGCTTTCATAAATAAGCATGGTTGAGATAGAGTCAAACAGCAGGGCCTTGACATTTTTGTTTTCAATTGCACTGCTGATTGCAAGGCTGAGTTCAACAAGCGTGTTTGGGGAAACAACAAAAGTGCAATTATCTTTTTTCTGCGGGTTTAATTCAGCGCTGCTTGTAATTGCATCCACAAAATAAAACTTGTCAAGGTCAATTTTGTTTTCCTTAAACGTCAGCACGATTGTTGAATAAATTTCGTTCAAGCTGACATAAAGCACCATTCCATATTTTTCACTCAGGTACTTTGAAAGAAAATTAATGTTTTTTCGGTACTCTTCACTTGGAATAATCAAAAGCGTAAGCTTTGCTTCCTTTTCCGGCTCTTTTTTTTCAAATGCCTTTTCATTTAAAACAATCTTTGTCTTTGGCTCTTCAACAATTTTTTCAGTTTCTTTTGGCAAATCAAGCAATTTTGCCTCAAGGCTTGAATGCACTATAATTTCCTTAACAATGCCCTGCCTTACTTCATACGAAGTTGATGCCCCCAAAATAACTTTGCCCTTTTTTCCATTTCCATTGAGTTTGTCCTCAGTTTTAGGTTTTTCAGTGTTTTGTTCTTTAGGCATTTTAATTCACTCTAAAGAATAAGCTGCTTAAAAATATAAAAGTTCTATTTGTTGTCTTCAAGCTTGTTTTTCATTTTGCTTATTTTTTCTTCAAGTTCAGATATTTTTTCCTTGTACTGCGCAAGGTCTTTTCTGTAATTATCCGGATTTATTGTTCCCTTGGCAAAATAATTACTCTGCAGGTTTTTAATGAGCTCAAGGTTTTTTTCCTTTTCCGCCTCAAGCTTTTTAATCTCCAAATGATAAGAAGTTTTTGAAAAAACAAGCCGCGCAAAAATAAAAATAATGACAATTGCAGTCAAGGCAATCAACCCATAGTTTGCCAAAAGGCATGTAACTGAACACCCCGCAACCATGTCAAGTGTAGTGCTTCCAGAATTCCCAAATTCATCCTCAACAACAATGTTTGCCTGCACAGAACCCAAGCTAAATCCAGTTAAATCCAATTCCTTTCCAAACATATTGCCATCAAGACTTGTTAACTCAAATTCTTTTTCCAAAAAAACTACTTTTGCTTTCCCGTTTGAAAGAAAACTGTTGTCAGGATAATATGCCTTGATTACAAACTCGACTTTTTGCCCCAAGTCAAAATAAAACGCTGAAGGCTTTAACACCTCCAAAACCAAAGGCGCTTTTTCCACCTTCAAAGAAAGCAAGGCAGACCCCCCGATTTTCTGGCCTGTGTTTTTTTCTGCCAATACAAGCAGTTCCCAGTCCCCAGTTCTTGCCCCAAGCGGAATAGTATAATCAAAAATATAGTTGCCGCCAAGGCTATTTCTAAGCGGAATTTTTTTTCCATCAACACTCCAAAAAAATACATTCGCGTCAGAAATGTCAACATCATTATCCTTTAGGTTGACACTCACAACAATTTTTTCGCCCCTGTAAAAAGTCTTTAATGGAGGGCTCAAAAATTTGACAATCAAAAAACCAGCCTCACGAGGCTCATTAACTATAATTGCTTTTTCTGCAGTGTTTTCATTATCTTTTAGAACAACTCTCCAGTTTCCCTTTGGGTCAAGAAAACTTGACTGATAATTAAAATCATACAATCCTTCGCTTGGGCAGTCAAACTCATGAAAAAAAACCTCTTTTTCTTTTTCAAGTGCTGACAAAGAATTTTTTTGAAAAGGTGTGCATTCAAGTGAAAACAATATTTTTTCGCTTTTTTCAAACGAATTTTTTTCAACCGAAATACTAAGTGCAAATGCATTCAAACAAAAAAAAACTATAAAAAAAAACACCAGGGCTTTGTTAATTATTGTCATTTTTTTTCCCTCATTTGCTTAATTGTTTTTTCAAGGTAATCCAGGTTGCTCTGCTCCTGCTCAAGCAGCTTCATGTAATTATTTTTGTCAAGCGCCTTCTCCTTAAAATACTGTTCCTGAATATTTCTGATTTTGTTCAAGCTTGCCTCGCGGTTTTTTTCAAGGTTTTCAAGCCTCAGTTTTTTGGAGGCCTTAAAAAAAACAATTGCGCCAACAACCGCCAAAATTGATAACAACAATACAATGCCATAAAAGTACTGCCTCAAATAATGCAAAACAGAAATGCCGCTGACTTCCATTTTGATTTCATTTGTGCCTTTGTTTTCAAGACCATCATCAGCCTCAACAACAAAAAAAATCTCCCCCATATCAGATTCCTGTACAACATACTTTCCCGTGTAAATCCCGTTAGTTGACTGGCTTAGGGAAAAAACTTTTCCATTTATTTTAGAGTTAATGCTGGACGTGAGCACAGGGTCCCTGTTTGGGTAAAAAACCCTGACTTTAAAATCAACTTCTTCTCCAACCTGAAAAGAAAACTTTGAAGGCTCAAGAATCTCAACCACTAAACGCTCTTTTTCAACACTAAAACTAACTTCTGTTGACCCTGAAAGAACAATCCCCATGTTTTCCCTTTGCGCATTAAAAACAAGTTTTTGGCTCCCAACAGGAAAACCAATTCCCACAACAATTATCCCCTCATAAACTCCAGGCATTACCTCAGAAAGCGCTATTTGTTTATTGTCAGGCGTCAATGCATTCACAGTCACACCCTGTGCAATTTTGTTGTCTGCAGTCAAAACCTTAAAAGAAAAATTAATTGACTCTCCGCGCTGGTAAACTTCCTTTAAATCACTTAACAATTCAAAAGAAAGATACTCAGTCAAGCCCTCTTTTGACACCAAAAAAGTCTCTTCCTTTAATCCTGTGTTTGTAAATTCATCCTCAACAAAAGCCTCAACTCTCCAATTGCCGGTTTTGTCAAGCGCACTTGTCCTGTAAGAAAAATCAAACTCGCCCTCTTCACTTGCATTAACGTCTTCCTCAAAAACAACCTCATCGTTTGAAAAAAGTTTTAGGTTTACAGTCTCACTGAGTTTTTTTGTTTTCCGTGAAATCACGCCTTCAACAAGAATGTTATCCCCCAATGCATAATTTTCTTTATTTGCATTTAATGCAATGTCAATTCGTGGCGCAATCAAAAAACGAATTGTTTTTGCTCCTTCAAATTCAGGCGCCTTGACAAAAAAATTAACATCATAACTTCCGCCAACCGCATTTGTCAACACATTAAAATCCGCAGTATAAACATTGTCCCCATTAAGGCCATCATTGTGGTCCCCGTCATTAAAAAAATGCAGCTCCCCAAAAAAACCCTGTGCGTCAAGCCGTGCATTGTTTACTGCAAACCTGTCAGCAGACAAAGCCGCCTTTAACACCACATGCTCCCCGCGGACAAAAAAAGTATTCTCAGTAATCCCTTCAAAGTCAATCTCAATATCCTTTGGCGAGCAATCATCACTGCAGACGCCATAGTTTTCCTTAAACTCGCAAATAGAGTTACCGCAGCAGCCAAGCGCAATTGTCTGCTTGCACACAACACCAATGCATGCATACTCCGAACAGACGCCAAACGCAGAGCCACTGCATGGATTTGCGTCCTCCGGGCAATTGCATGAGGTCTCCCCCTGGTCGACAAAACCATTCCCGCAAACAGTCAAGTGAGAACACTGCGCAGTGCACCTGCCCGCACCAGCACAAACATCTGTCGTTGTGTTCAAGTCATCATTACAGTCACCATCAGTAAGGCACTGGGGCTCACAAGCCAAATTGGCGCACCCAGCATCAGCTTCCCCTGCCCTCATGCAAATATCAATCGTAGTGCTGTCACCATCATTGCACTGCAGGCTGCTTGAACACAATGGCGCAGCGTAAACAAAAAAAGAATACAAAAGAACAAACAAAAACAACAAAAATTTCTTCATTTTAATCTATAACTAATTAAATTTACATTACTTTAAACCTTACTTTATGCCCTGAATATCCTTTAATTCTTCAAAACCCCTGAGTTTTGAAAAAACCTCAGACTTTATCCTTTCAAGCTCATTTTGCGAATAGGCTTCAAAACGCAAAATAATCTTTGGCTGGGTATTACTCTTTCTTACAAGCGCCCAGCCCTCATCAAACATTATCCTGATCCCGTCAAGAATAATTGATTTTGGGTACTTTTCCACAAAAAACTTCCTGACTTCATTAATAATAAAATCAACATTTTCCTCATCACAATCAAGCCTTATTTCAGGTGTGTTAAAATAAATCGGCAACTCATTAAGCAATTCATCAAGTGATTCATCACTGCTGCTTAACAAGCGCAAAATCCTTCCCGCTGCATACAAACCATCATCAAAACCAAAAAATTCATCACTCAAAAAAATATGCCCAGACATTTCCCCTGCAAACAAAATATTGTCTTTTTTCATTTTTGACTTAATCAAAGAATGGCCTGTGTTCCACCAAACAAGCTTCCCATTATTCTGCTCAACAACATCTTCAATTGCCTGACTGCACTTTACATCAACTAATACCCGCTCGCCTGGGTGCTTTTCCAAAAAATCCTTTGCAAGCAAACACAAAACCCTGTCAGCAAAAACAAGCTCACGCGAAGTAACAACTCCAACCCTGTCACAATCACCATCAAAACCAAGGCCCAAATCAGCATTTTCTTCCTTTACCTTTTCAATTAAGTCAGTGACATTCTCTATTTGTGTCGGGTCAGGCAAGTGATTTGGAAAACTAGCGTCAAGCTCAGAAAACATTTCTATCACATTAACGCCCCATTTACGAAGAACTTTTGCAACAACAAGCCCGGCAACGCCGTTTCCAGTGTCAACAACAACCTTTAATTTTTTTTTCGATAACCTGATTTTTTTTGAAAGCATCTCCAAATAATCTTTTTCAAAACTTTCCTTTGAAAGCTTTCCTTTGCCAACTTCAAATTTTTCGCGTTCAATTATCTGCTTGATTTTTTGCAAATCAGGCCCAAAAACCGGAAACGCATTTTTTGCAGTGATCTTCAAACCATTAAACTCAGGGGGATTATGTGAAGCAGTCACCATTATGCCGCCATCAAATTTTTCATTACACACTGCAAAGTAAACCATGGGCGTTGTGCACAATCCCATAAACGTCACATCAATTCCAACAGACAATAAACCGTCAATCAGGCTTTTTGAAAAAGGCTTTGAAGTCTCGCGGTTATCACAACCAACAACAATTTTTTTGCCACTGTTTTTAACCAAAAAAGTGCCTATGCCTTTCCCCAGAGTCTCTAAAACCTCTTCATTAAGGTCTTTTCCAACAATTCCGCGAATATCGTACTCCCTAAATATGCTGCTTTTTACTCCCATAAAAAAACTTAGAAAAGAATTTGTTTAAAACCCAACGCTCTCCAATTTTTCCTTAAGCATGAAAACAATTGTACTTACAGGCGGAATTGCAAGCGGAAAAACCAGTGCAGGCAAAATATTTGAGTCACTTGGAGCAATTTTTATAAATGCAGATGATTTAGTTACAAAATTGTACAAAAAAAAAGAAATCAAAAAAATCCTTGTTAAAAACTTTGGCAAAACAGTTGCCTCAGACAAAGTCAACAAAAAAGAATTAGCCAAAATAGTTTTTTCTGACAAAAAAAAACTAAAAAAACTAAACTCATTAATCCATCCTTTAGTCTTTAATGAAATACAGAAAAAACTCCTGCAACACAAAAAAACATCAAAGTTAATTGTAATTGAAATTCCTCTTTTTTTTGAAGCCAAAAGCAAAACAAAACCAGATTACGTGATTACAGTTTCTTGTGAAAAAAACCTTCAGCTTAACCGCCTTGAAAAAAAAGGCCTTTCAAAAGAACAAGCCATAGCAAGAATGAACTCTCAGTTGTCAGTTAAGGAAAAAGAAAAAAAAGCCGACTTTGTAGTCAAAAACAATGGCCATTTATCCGCCTTAAAGGCGCAAGTTAAAAAAATCTTTGAAACCATTAATTCTTTGACATGAAGGCAATTTACCCCGGAACATTTGACCCAATCACTTATGGGCATTTAGACGTCATTAAGCGCGCCGCAAAAATCTTTGACACACTCATAATCGGCGTAACTAACAATCCTTCAAAAAAACCATTTTTTTCCATTGAAGAAAGAAAAGAACTTGTAGAAAAAACAACATCTTCCATAAAAAACGTGGAAGTAAAAACCTTTGACTCCTTGCTTGTAGAGTTTGCAAAAAAAGAAAAATCAAAAATAATTGTACGGGGCCTGCGCGAAATGAGTGACTTTCCATCCGAGTTTCAACAGGCAATTGTAAACAAAAAACTCTACCAAGACCTAGAGACTGTTTTTGTCATGACAAACCCAAAATACTTTTACTTCTCTTCAAGCGTAGTGAAAGAACTTGCTTTGCATAAAGCCAGCATTTCAGATTTTGTTCCAAAAATAGTTGAAAAAAAACTAAAACAAAAATCAAGTGGCTAAAAAAATGTCTTTGAAGGATAAACAAGCAGAGGCTTCAGCAAAAACACTAAACAAAATGCAACATGACGCAGTAAACGATTTAGTGTCTGCAAACGCAAACCTCAAAGAAAAAATTATGTCTGTCAGGCAAAAAGAAGATTACAAAGCAAGTGCTCTTTCTAATCCGATTTTTATTTCTGCTTTGAAAAAATTTAGTAAAGATAAAGAAGAATTATTTTTAGAATGTGAAGAAATAATTTTTAATGAAAAAAGACCGGATCATGACAACATTTTGGTTGTCCTGCAAAGAATTCTGCGCAAAAACCAAGTAACAAAAGGCGTAAAAGGCACAGTTGACTTAAATGGATTAAGTTCCTCTGACTATGGTTTTGCAATGGGTGAATTAGCCGGAATGATACTTAACAAAAGGCAGTGATTGATTATATGGGTAGAATAACAAATATAACAAATTGGCTTCGGTCAAAATTAAGCAGAAAAAAATCAATTCCACAACCAATGCAGCAGCAACAACCTAGTTTAGAAGAAATAGCACAACGTAGAGCTAAAAGAGAAGCAGCAGAGAATGCTGCATTAGGTCATCTTGAAAGTGGTGGCAGAAAAGGAGAACTCAAAGCAAGGCAAGTTTTGGTTGATGCTGACAAAGCAGTTATTGCGCAAAAACTTGCAGAACAACTTAAAGCGATTAGTGGAAATACGACTAGGTGGAATAGCTATTTTACAGGTGCATTGGAAGTTACAAGTTTTACTGAAGCCTGCAAAAAATTTTCTGGAAGAAATAAATTAGAA
Source organism: uncultured archaeon (assembly GCA_964363785.1). GTDB lineage: Archaea > Iainarchaeota > Iainarchaeia > Iainarchaeales > GW2011-AR10 > JACQJF01. The sequence goes on along the minus strand of CAYIJY010000018.1, from coordinate 1,506 downwards.
ATTTTTACGGCTTGTCACACTCAACTTACTGACCCATTAAACGAGAGCCATGTTTTGGCTATGGATTTACTAAATCAACAACTTCAAAAATTTCGTGCTGGAAACAAGAGCATAAATTCAATATCCTTGGGAAGACTTATTGCACCTATTTTTGCAAAATTTATTTTAGGGGATAAAATAAGGCTCTAAACTATTGGTTTGCTTTTCTTGGTTTTTTTGTTTTTATAGGGGGCTTTTTTTAACCGTAATCTTTAAATATAACTCTGAGTTTTCTTTTTTACAACCCATTTTTTGTGAGGTTTATTTTTTAACGTGAAAACAAAAAAGTTTTTTTAGAGGAGGTTTTGTTCATGTTTTTTTCAAAGAGAGGACAGTCAGCCCTTGAATACTTAATGACTTATGGTTGGGCATTGGTTGTCATAGTAATAGTAATTGCGGCATTGGTTTTCTTAATTCAGCCAAGCCAAGTCGGAGGAAATACTTGCTCCACAACATCAGGAATATTAATTACAAATCATCAACTTGATTCTTCAGCAGATGAAATTACTGTTGCATTGTCTAATCAAACTGCTACAACTCTTACAGATGTTTTAGTAGACATAAATGGGACAATAGGTGGAGTGACTTCTAATACAGTTACACAAGAAACCGTTCCAAATCTTGGAACAGTAGCTCAGACAGAGGCATTTGGTTTAACTCCTGTTTTTGATGTTGGGGATGCTTATTCTCTAAACGTTAAATTTACATATCAGGATAGAGATGCATTTACAAGAACTGTCACAGCAACCTGTAACGGAACAGCAAGCTAAAGGGCATTTGCTCTTCTAGCTTTTCTTTTTCTTTTTTTTTAGGTAAATTTTCTTCTAGCGTGTATACACTTTTTATAAAATTCGTTTTAATGATAATGTATGTCTACTGAAATGGTTACTATACCAAGAACGGAATATCAGTCTCTAAAAAAAGAAGTTAAACTGTTTAGGAACTCAAATATTTACAAAAGGCTTTTAGAGTTTGAAAGAAATACTTCTTCCGGCAAAAAGTATTATCGAAAAGATTTAGGGTTTTAGCCTTATTTTTTGTTTTATTTTTTCAATTGTTTTGTGCTGTTTTTCATTGCTTGTTTTCATTTTGTATTCAAATACATATGCTTCCGTTGTTTCAACGATTTTATAGTAAAGCCTTAGTGGTGGTCTTTTTGTCTTGACTTCATAAAGTGCCAATCGTGAATCTAATAGTTTTCCTGCATTAGGCCCGTTTTCTTGAATTTTATCAAGCATTTTTGAAATAATTTCTTTGATATTTTTATCTTTACCAAGTTTTTTCAACTGCTTCAAAATAATGTTGTCAAAGACAAGTTTAAAGTTTTCATTTGATATAAAAACCACTTAAACTATTGTAAAGTCAATCTCTGTTAATAAATGTGTTTAAAAAGCATGTTTTTTCCAAAGAACTGTCACTGCAACTTGTAATGGAACTTCAAGCTAAAGGGCATTTGCTCTTCTAGCT
>CAYIJY010000017.1:0-12009 GCA_964363785.1 uncultured archaeon | reverse complement strand
TTGTTCAATTGATGCGGCCCTAAATGTGTCTGAAGCTGATAATATTACTTTGAGTTTTTTTTCCTGCAAAAAATGAACCAGTTTTGCTATGGTTGTTGTTTTTCCGACTCCGTTTGGCCCCAAAAACAGGATAATGTATGGTTTTTTTTGTGAAATTTTTTCAAGCAGGTTTATGTGTGTAAAATTCATTGTCAAAAGAAGCGTGTCTTTGATTTTTTGTTTTAATTGTTCCTGCAGATTTTTGTTTGATAATTTTTGGCCAATTAATTTCGTGCTTAATTCTTTTACAATGTGTTGTGCTGTTTGTTGTTCAACGTCAGCTTCAAGCAGTGATAATTCCAGTTCTGATAAAAGGTTTTCAACGTCTTTTTGTGTTAATTCTATTTCGCCTGTAAACACTGATTTTATTTGTTCAGTTACTCTTACTTGTGCTTTTAGTTCACGTTTTTCAGAGTGTACTTCGATTGGTTTTTCTTTGATTATTTTTTCCTCTTTTTTTTCTTGAGGCAGCACTTGCTCTATTTGTGCTTCTTGAATAATTTCTGCAGGCTGTGCAATTGCAGTTTCTTGTTTAGGCGGTTCGTCTTTTTTTTGTGAAACTGCTTGCTGGACTTTTTGAGTAAAACTAGATATTTTTTTCTTTAAAAGGTCAAACATTTGCTAACCCTTTATTTTTTTCTTTGCTGGTCTTGCTGAAGCATCATTGCAAGGTTGTTTAGGTTTGATGCAATCTGTTGGTTTGTGCGTGCTTCTTTTTCAAGTGCTTTTTCAATGTTGTCCAGTCTTTTTTCAAGTTCGCTTTCAATCTCTTTTATGGGCTTGACTATTCCTGCCTGGCCCGGAAAAGATAATAATGCTTCTTTGTTGTTTTCTATTTTTGCAAACAAGAATATGCCTGCTCCAACCGGAACAATTGCTTTTTCATTTTGGCTTGCATTGCTTATTCCTTTGATTGCTTCTTTTGCGGATGAAGTTTCGTTTAAAATTCCTCTAAGTGCATTTATTTTTTGGGTTGATTCTTCATATCGCTGGTTTTCAGCCTGAAAAATCTGCATTGCTTGCTCTGGGTTTACTTTTACTGTTTTTGGGTTGATTTTTGGTTTACTCAACTTGTTTCACTTCTTTTACGTTTATTTTTTTTCTTTTTAACTTGTTTTTTGATCCAAAAAGAGTAAAAACTCTTTCAATTGCGTTTTTTTGGTTGTGTGCCATTACTTTTTTTGTAAAGTTTTTTTCGTCTGTGCCCATTTTTAGTGTTCCGTGCACCTCGAATGTTTTTTGGTTTTTTTCGCTCATTTTTTATTCACTCCTGAATGCTTCGTCAATTCTTGCCATTTCGTGTGTTGTTGTAATTGGTCCGATTAATACGCCTTTGTTGTTTATGACCATGTCGTTTCCAACAAATTTATCTCCATAATTTGCTGTTGTAAGAAAGCCTTTTACTTTGAATGTTTTTTCAAGGAACTCAAATTCCTGTTCGTCTATTCTTGGGTTTGCAACAAATCCTGTGTTGTTTACTCGGATGCATGCTCCAACTATGTTTGAACCGGCAATGTCTTTTTGATGGATTTTTAAGTCAAAAAACTTTTCCATTTCATCAACTGTTGTTTTTTTTAGAAGTGTGCTTGCAATTCCGCCGTGTTCGTTTAATGCAACAAGATTTCCAAATGCACTTGATTCATGGATTTGTTTTACTTCAAGGCCGTGTTCTTCAAGAAAAATTTTTTCTTTTTTTTCAATTATTTCTGGCACAACAATTTTTTTGCCAAACATAACCCCAAGCACTCCGATTAATGAGGAATTTGCAAGTGTTATTTTCAGTATTTTTGTTTCAAGAGTGTTTTTTACTTCCAGTTCTTCTTTTTTTGAGATTGTTGGCGGAACAATTGTAAAATCGTCACTTGTTGCGCAAAAAACTCCTACAAATGGGCTGCCGTTAAGGTTTTTTTTCAGGAAATGCATGAGTTACATCTTCCCGCTTTTTCTTTTCATTTCAATTGCTTTTGATGCTTTTTCTTTCACCCTTTTGTCTTCAAGTTTTTCCTTGTCTTCCTCTTTTTTTGTTTCTTCTTTTGACGGTTCTTTTTGTTCTTCTTTTTTCTCTTCCTTTTTTTCTTTCTTTTCTTGCTCTTGCTTTTCTTTTTTTTGCTGTGCAAACTTTTTCTCGTCAATGTCTAATTGTGTGCCGCCCTGCAAGTAAACAAACATTTCCTCGTCAATTTTTTTGAGTGTTACTGGGATTCTTTCCGGTATGTTTTTTGAGTTCTTGTGAATAAACTCATTGACTTCGTTTGAAATCAGGATGTTCTTGTTTCTAGTGTGCTTGTAGACTTCACCTTTAAGCGCTACAAGTGCTTTTCTTGTTCTTTTGTCCTTTGTGAACATCTTTGCTTTTTTTAAGTTAAAAACATAATCTGCTTTGTCGCCCTTCATTGTTTACACCTTTCTTTTTTTCCTTCCTTTTTTAACTGTTTTTGCGTGAGCATCTTTTCCTTGCATTCTTTGTGCTTTTGCAAATAATTTTCCAAGATCAGTTTGTCTCCAGTGTCTTTTTTGGCGCTTATTCCATATTCGTGCACCTTTTTTCTGCATTGCCCATGTTGGGGCGTTTGTAAAGCCTGCGCCTATTTTTTTTCTTGCTGCAGACAAAAATTCTTTTTTTTCCTGGGTTCTGTTTGTAGACATTTTTATTTTCTCCTTATATTGATTTCTTTTTTTTCGCTGAGTTTTTCAAGCAGGGATTTGATTTGTGAATCACTGATTTTTTCCCTGATTGCACCTTGCTGTACTGAATAAATAATTGATTGCAGGGCAAGTTGGAACAATTCTTTTTTTACGATCCTAACATTGTTCAGCCTTGATTTTGCTTCTTCTGTTAAAAACTTGTTCAAAATCTGGTTGATTTTCATTTCATTGTTAGATTCTTGTTCCTGTTTTTCCTGTGTTTTTGCCATCCACTCCTCAATTTTTTTTTGCCTTAGCTCTTCTTCATTCATTTCTTTTCAGCTTTTTCTTTTTTCTCATCCTTGTGCCTGTCTCTTTTGTCGGCACCCCTCATTCCATGCATTCCGTGTTTTGCCTTTGATTCTAATTGTTCTATTTGTTTTGGTTTTCTTTGTTCAACTGGCATTGTTTCAATGTTTTTTTGAACTATTTTGGAAATACCATACAGGTATTTTTCGCCTGTGCTTGTAATTACTCTTCCTTTTTTTTCTTTTTTTATGAATCCTTTTTTTTCAAGTGTTTGTAAGCATAACCTGATTATTTTTCCGCTTGCTTTTCTATGGTGCTCTGGTTTTACACCGCGGTTTTTTCTTCCACCGTAATAACTTCGAAGGCTTTCTGTGCCAATTGGGCCGTTTTTGTAAACTCTAAATAAGATTGATGCGTTTCTGTCAAACCAAAAGTCCCTGCTTTGAGGCGCTCTTTCTTTGCTTGAGCCGCTTTTTACAAAGTCAATCCACTTTGGTTTTTCTAGTTTTTGCTTTAAGTCTTTTGCGACTTCTTTGATTAATTCCGCTGGTGGAACGTCAAATATACCCATTTAACTCTACACTCCTTTCGAAGCAAATTAGCTCAAACCGCCACATTCTAAAGAACGCCGGCAAGCAAAAAAACAGCTTCTAATTTAATTCTCCCCAAAAAGGGTTTTTAAAGGTTGCGGGTTTTTCGCTCAAAACCGCATTCTAGGCACTTTATTTTGAGGAAACTGCCCTGTACTTCAAGGGATGCAGTTTTGTCTTTTTTTAGGAAATTATTGCATTTTTTGCAGAACTTGTTTTTTAGTTCAGTTGAAAATCTTGCGTTGTTTCTTGTGCCTATTTTTCTTGCTAATTGAATGTATCTTTTTGAGCGGTCTGGATGGTCTTTAAGGTTTTGTTCAGCTAACTCAAAAAGCCGATGTATTCTTTCAAGGCTTATTTTGACTATTTTTGAGTTCATGCATATACCATTTGAATAACTTGTTGAAAAAAGGCGTGGTTTTTCCTTCTTTCATTATTTTTTGTGCTTCTTTAAGGGTAAAGAATTTTCCGTCTGCAACTTCTTTTTTTGAGATCTTTATTTTGCCATCAAATTTTGTCTTAAACAATGCAATCATTTCAAAGCAGTTTTTGTCCAAAATCGCTTTTTTTGTCAAATAACTTATTTTCCTTGGCTTTAAATTCAATTCTTCTTTAAGGCCTCTTCTTGCTGTTTTTTCGTAAGTTTCATTTAATTCTGTGTGTTCTCCGACACCTGAATCCCAAAGTGAAGGGTAATGCTGCATTGTGTCAGGTCTTTTCTGAAGAAAAATTTCTTTTTTTTTGTTGAACACAAAAACATGCACTGCTCTGTGCAAAGTAGGTTTTTCATGGACAATTCTTCGCTCTATTTTTCCAATTACTTTGTCTTTCTTATTAACGACTTCAACGAATTTTCCTTCGCTCATAAGCTCTCTTTTTCACTTTGTTTTAAGTTATTAATAAATACACGTACGTGTATTATTTTTATTATGAGCACTAAGACCTTGACTGTCAAGGAAGAGGCATATAATCGCCTTCTTGCAAAAAAGAAAACTAATGAAAGCTTCAGTGATGTAATACTCCGTATTACTAGCGGGTCTTCGGTTTTGGGGCTTGCAAATATATTAAACAAAAAAGAAGCAGAATCTTTAGAAAAAAATGTTCTAAAAAATAAAAAACTCTTTAGAAAACGCTTTAAATCAAATTTTTGATTGATTTGGTGATATGTTGATTCTTGATACGACTGTTCTGATTGACTTGCTTAAGAAAAAGCCTGCTGTAATTCAAAAAATAAAAGAATTAGAAGCGCAGGGTGTTTCTATTTCTACTACAGTTATTTCTGTTTTTGAAATTATTCAAGGTCTTAATAAAAAAACCTCTAAAGGGCAGGAGGAAAAAATTTTCTCAATATTTTCTTCTATGCCTGTTTTTTCTTTAGATATTCAGTCTTCAATTGAAGCTGGAAAAATAAGCCAGTCTTTATTGTCGGCAGGTGCGGTTATTCAGTCACAGGACTGCATGATTGCAGGCATTGCTAAAATGCAAAATGAGACTATTTTGGCTAGAAATCAAAAGCATTTTTCTCGAATTCCAAAAATAGAAGTTGAAACGTATTAATGCAAAAAGTCGCCTATTTTTTTCTTTGCACGCAAACTGAAAATAGTTATTGGTTTGCTAAAAAAAAACCATTTAATCACTCTTCAATAAATGCAGTCGCCGGGAATCGAACCCGGGCCTCAAGCTGACTCCAAAAACCTTATTTGTATTACAGCACCACCGCAGGTGGTGCAAGTACTCGCACGTGAACCGGGCGAGACGGTTCCTTGGAAGGCTTGAACGCTACCGCTACGCTACAACTGCGTTAACTAAATCTTGGTGTGGGGTTTTTTTAAATTTGTTGACTTAACCCTTTTTTTGGTGCTTTATGGTCGGCAAAATGTATGTATTCGAAGGCCTTGATGGTGCAGGCAAGTCAACTGTAATCAAGCTTGTAAAAAAGGAGCTTATAAAAAAAGGTGTGCGTTCTTCAAAAATTTTTGTCACAGCCGAGCCAACACAAAGTTCAATTGGTAAAAAAATCCGTGAACTTCTCTCTTCCTCAAAAGACCCTTTTTTTGACGGAGAATTTTTTTTATCTCTTTATGTTCTTGACAGAAAACACCACTTAAAGAAAGATGTTCTGCCTGCTCTTCACGCAGGCAAGCTTGTTTTGTGTGATCGCTTCAAGTACTCTACTTTGGTTTATCAGTCAATTCAGGGAATTAATCCAAAAGATATTGTAAAGCTTCACAAGGAAATGATTGCACCCGACATTGTGTTTGTTTTGGATTTGCCTGTTGATTCTGCACTTGAAAGGCTTTCGCGCAGCAGGGCTTCAAAGGACGTTTTTGAAAAAAAGAACTTTATGGAAAAAGCAAGAAAAAAATTCCTTTCTCTAAACAAATTTTTTCCAAACGAAAAAATCATTGTAATTGATGCATCAAAGCCGCTTACTGATGTTGTAAAAAAAATATCTGGAATTATCTATAAAACTGTTTGAGTTTTCTGTAAGCCAAAATAACTGCAAGTAAAATTGTAATTAATCCTATTCCAAGAATTGCAATAATTGGTGCGATTTGTTGATTTTGCACTAAATCAAATACATTGTCTTCAAAGTTTTCTTGTGGCACTACTTCGATTTCTTTTTCTTTTTCCTTTGGAATTAATATGCTTATTTTTTTTTCTTGTTCTCCGTCAAAAAGAATGAGTTCCAGCTCTCCAAAACTAAACCCATTCACTTGGATTGATTGGGTTTGGGTTGCGTACCCTTCAACCTGGATGTCTATTTCTTCAATTATTTCATTGTCTTTTTTTAGTGTTATTTTTCCGCTTTGTGACTGGCTTGAATTGTTTTTGATTTTTAGTTCAATCAGGATTGCTTCGTTTATTTTTTTTGGGCTTATGTCAAAAAAAACAAGCGGTGTTGTTTCTTCGTTTCGTGTTTCTCCAAAATGCACTTCAATGGGCAGTTTAATGTTCTGGTCTGGCGTAAAAACAAAGACGTCATATTTTAGGTATGTTTTTCTGTCAGTGTGTTCCGGCGCAATTATTTGCCACTCCAGTTCTTTTTCTTCATTTGGTGCAAAATTTTCTATTCTTAATTTTTGGTCAACCAAAAAGTCAGGATGCACTGCAAGTTCGATTGGCATTAATGCCTGTTTGTCAAGAGTGTTTTTGATTTTTATTTTTGTTGTAAATTGCTGTTTTGAATAAACTTTTGTCGGTATTTCAGTTGTAATCATTGTTATGTTTTCAAAAAATTTGGTGTCATTTATTTCTACTTGTGGTTGTTTTAATTCTGTCAATACTGTAAGCCCGCCTATTGATTGCGTGGTTATTTTTAGGTTGATTAGTTTGTTTGCGTCTATTGTCTGCCCCAAAATAAAGTGCGCTCCGTCAACAAATCCTGCTTCTCCGAATGTGGCGTCCAAGCCAACCCAGCCATAATCATCTAGATAGACTTCTAGCCATCCGTGATTTCCAAATCTTTGCCCATCAAAACTTATTCCTGTAATGTATTTTGCCGGTATGCCTTTTATTCTTGCAAATGCAGCGCTTAAATTTGCAAATTCATCACATACTCCGTGCCGTGTATCATAAGTGTGTTTTGCAGAGAAAACTTCATTGTAATAATTTGCAAAGTCGTACTCTATGTTTGAGTTTACCCATTGGCTGATTTGTTGTGTTAGTTCCAGTTGGTTGTTTGACTGGAATTCAAGTCTTGCCTTGCTTTGTAAAGTTGGGTCATTTGTTTCAATGTAATCAGTTTCTGCCAAGTATTGTGAAAAATTTTCTTGCTGAAAATTTGTTTCTTCCAATCCAATTGTCACGCTTGTTTTTATTCTTGTAATTGAAGTTATTGTGAATTCTGGATTGTTGGCATAATTTAAGAGATTATCAAGTTTAAAGACTGCAAATTTATTTTCTTCTTCAATTTCATATTCTGGGGCATAAGTTTGTCCTGCAATTGTGAGTGTTTCAGTGTGTTCTATTACTTGTTGGTTTTCTTGGCTTTGAAATACCAAAAAACGTATTTCTGCTTTATCTTGGTTTGATACTTCTCCTTGAAAAGTGCCTGTTGCTTGTAAAGTTATTGTCGCATCCATTTCTTGCACTGTATTTGGATTGAATTCAAAAGCAGCTGCATTTAGGCAGAAAAAAATCAGTAAGGTTAAACTAAAAATTTGTTTCATAATAAGACTGATTTATTTTGTTTTATTTAAATAATGGGCTTGGGAAGAATCGGACTTCCATTTTATCGATGTAAACGATACGTCCTAGCCACTAGACTACAAGCCCAGAACGGTTGCGTCCGTTCACACCGCATTCGGTTTTGCAACCGAACTTAATCAAACTTTGATTATGTACTAACAAAGGTACACGCTGTGAACCCGCGCAAGGGTTCTATGCGCCCGCCGGGAATTGAACCCGGGCCACGACCTTGGCAAGGTCGAATCATACCACTAGACCACAGGCGCAGTTTTGTTGCTAAAAAATTTTTCTAATGCGTAATAATTTATATATTGATTAAGTGTTATTTTTTAGGTGTTTCTTTCGTGCGCAGGATAATGTTTTTTCGTTTTGGTGGACGCGATGTCCACATGCCGCGCCTTATTGGTGCGTTTATTTTGTTTGCAGCTTTGTTGTTTTTTCTTCAGGCTAGTGCACAGATGTTTGCATCTTGGGATAACTTAAAAGAAGTCAATAAATGCCTTGCCACTCCTGAAGTTTCAAGGTCTTTTTGCCAGGAGTTTTCAAGGGATGCTTTGAATGTTTATGTTTCTTCTTCCCAAGAAGAACTTTCAACTAGGCAATTTTGGGGAGTTATTTTAGGGCCAATTGGCAGTATTTTGCTTTGGCTGGCTGTTCTTTTCTTTGGCTTGTTAATTTACCGAACTGGTGACTTGGTTATTCCAATTGAAGAGTCAATTCGGGTTTTAAAGGAAAAAAAACACTAGCTCTTAATTACTAGTGTTTTTACTTTTGTTTGTGGTAATTTTCCTTTTTTTGCACCCACAACGTATTCGACTCCGATTTTTTCTGCAGTGTCAACTAGTCTTTTTGTGATTATTCCATCAAAGACTACTGTGTTTACGCTGCTTGTTTTTTCAAGTTCTTCGACAATGTTTTTTGTTTCGACTTCTTTTATTTCTTTCATGTCTTTGTCAAAGAGTTTTGCCTTTAGGGTGTTTTTTAGTGAAGCCATGTGTGGCAGGAATTTTTCTTGTTCGCCTGCACTTGGCATTGGCTCCAAAGGTGTTTGAGTTGCTGCTTCTAAAATTGTGTCAGGAAACTCAAATTCTTGTCTTCGCGGGAATCGCTCCATTCGTGGTTCGCTTCTTCTTGGAAACCTTCCTTCCATTCGTGGTCCTCTGCTTGGTGGGCCTCTTCCTCGAAAGTCATTTGATCGCGGCCTTAGCATTCTTCCTTTTGGAGGGTAGCCGTTTCCATCTCCCTTTTGCATTGACAGGAATTCTCCAACACTCATTTTTTTTCTAAGTGACTGGATAATTTCTTTTGTAGTTAATTCTTCCACTTCTTTGCCGTCAGGTGCTTTTGCAATGTAGCCTACGCGGGCTAATTGTAATACGTTTCTTGCAATTAGTGTTCCGCCGCGGTCTCCGTCAACAAAGAGTGTGATTTCTTTTAGTTTTCCAATTTCACTTATTGTCTGTGGTGTTTGTGAGCCATTCATTCCTATTGCGTTTTTGATATTGCTTTTCAATAGGTTTATGACGTCTGCTCTTCCTTCAACTACAATTACTTCATTGCTTGTTGCTACTTCTGGGCCTGCTGGAAGTTTTTCAACTCCAAATTCAGTTATTTCAGCAGTCCTTGAGCCTTCTCTTAATGACTCGGTTAGTTCAACTGTGTCTGGGAGCATTTTGGCTTTGAATCTTTCAAGGATTTCTTGTGCCCTTGTTTTTATTTCCTGCCTTTTTGCTGTCCTGACATCATCAATTGTAATTATTTTGAATTTTGAGTCATAAGGTCCTACTTTGTCAACAGATTCTACTGCTGCTGCAAGTAAGCTTGTTTGCACCATGTCCATGCTGCTTGGCACAAATATTTCTCCGCGGGTTTTTCCTAAGACATTAGAATGGTTAATTTCTATTCTTCCTATTTTCCCGTTTTTTTGGAGTTCTTTTAAATCCATTTCTTCGCCAAGCAGTCCTTCGCTTTGGCCAAATATTGCGCCAACAATGTCTGGTTTGTCTACGGCTCCGCCGACTTCAAAAGAAATTTTAATCATGTATTTTATGCTGTTAATGTAAGTTTTAGCCATGTTTTTATTCACCTCTATTTTGGCTTTTATAGAATCAGGGTTTTAGTAGAAAAAACTTTTTGGTTTTTTCATTTTTTTTAACAAGCAATTTTTTTTGCCTTGATTTTTCTCCGCTGACAATTTGTATGTCAGTTTCAAAAAACTCTTTTAATTTTTTTTGCAATTCTTTGTTTGCTTGTCCTTTTTGTGCTTTTGATTTTAATTTGATTTTTAGTAAATTTTTTTCTTGGTCAAATTTTACTTCAAACTCTTTTGAATTTGCAGTAATTTTTGCGTTTACTAAAAAATCTTGCTCCACTTTAACATCAAATTTTTTTTTGTGCATTGTGGTTTAAAACAAAATAAATTTTAAAATTTTTTAAAACCCTTAATTCCTTTTTTTAAGCATTATAAATATAATGTATATATTATTTGACCGGGGAAACTATTTTAAACCTGCAGTTAGGGTGTTTTTTACCATGACTCGTTACCAAAAGGGCTCTAGTGCTGAAAGGGAGCTTATAGGCATTCTTTACTCTAAAGGCTATAGTGTAGTTAGGGCTGCGGGGTCTGGGAAGTCTTCTTTGCCTTCGCCTGACTTGGTTGCTTTAAGCCAAAATAAGAAATTTGCTTTTGAGTGTAAGGCCTGGGATTCTGATTATTTGAGTATTTCTATTGGGCAAATGGAAGAGCAGCTTGGTTGGTGTGAAAGGGCTGGAATTGACTTTGTTGTTGCCTGGAAAATGCCAAGACAGGGCTTTGTTTTTTTGACTTTAAATGACTTTGCAAAGACTGAGAAAAACTATGTTGTTTCAAAAGAAAGTGCCTTAAAAAAGGGTTCTACTTTAGAAATTTTGCTTGGTTTTCAGGCAAGGCTTAAGGTTTAAAAATTGCTTTTAGCCCTATTATAATTGGTGCTGATTCTTGATTGAACTTGAGATAATGATTAATGACTTGAATAAAATCCTTGAGAAGGAAAAAGGCTTAAGGAACAAGCATTTGCTTGGTCAGGCAATTACTTCCCTTAAAGAATATGAAAGGGCAATGTCAACTGGGGATGCTACTTACGTTCAAAAAAGAAAAATGCAGTAACTTTTTTTATAGTTATAATTCTAAAAATACTTCTTTTTCATAGTTTCAAGTTTCTGCTAGATTACAGTTGCAACGAAAAACATTGTCACGCTAATTAGTGCAAGTAATACCATGCTGATGATTGCGTCTATGCTTATTGCGTTGTTAAAACTAGAGTAAATCAAGAACAAGTCAACTAGGCCAAATACCAGTCCGACTGCAATCAGGATTTTTCTTACGTTTTGGTTTATTCCGCTTATTCCCTTGACTTTTAGTTCTTCCAAGTCAAGTTGTACTGTGTGGAGTTCTGTTCCCATTTCGTTTATTTTTTCTTTTACTTTTTCTCCAAAAAAAGATATTTGGTTTATTTTTTCTTGTTCCTGCTCCTTGAATTGCTGTATGTCTGAAAGGACGTCGTGTTCGTATTTTTGCATTTCTTCAATTGTTTTGTGTATTACTTCCTGCTGCACTTCTTTTGCAGATGACTTGATTTCTGCCTGTAAATTTCCCTGTATTTCTGGCAGTTCTTTTTGTATGTTGTCTTTTGCTATTTTTGTTAATTCGCTTCGTAAAAGTGCAAAGGTGTCTGCTTCTCCAATGAGTAATAGGTTTTTTGCTTTTTTTTCTTCAACCCCAAGGTCTTTTAGTGTTCTTACTATTTTTTCTTCGCTTTCGCCTTCCCTGATCATTTTTTGGATTATTTCAATTATGCTTGCTTCTTGTTTTTTTATTGTCGGCATTTTTTTTATTTCACTTCGATTGGTTTTTTTATTTCTTCATTAAAATTCGTGGCTTTGGTGTTAAAATTAATTGTGGTTAGGCCTTTTTTGAGTGTGTCAAGCAGATAAGTTTGTTTTTTGCATTCAGTTGGTTTTAATTCCATTGTTTTTGTGCTTGTGTCACCCTGGAAAAAAGCCGGGTCAATAATTAGTTCTATGTCGATTGTTTTTGTTATTCTTGAGTCATTGCAGATTTCTATTCCTGCTTGTGTTTTTGAGCCTTCAAATGCTGTTGTGGGCATTTCAAGTGTTATGCGAAAATCTTTTCCCCCGGTTCCTGAAAGTAGCTCTCTTTGTGCTGTTGGATAAAATTGTGCCTGCGCCAAGAGTGCAACTTGTTTTTCTCCGGGTA
>CAYIJY010000016.1:0-12480 GCA_964363785.1 uncultured archaeon | reverse complement strand
AGCACCAAAATAATCTTTTGAACGCTTTAAAGAAACAGCTATATCACGTAAAATATAATCAGCAACAGCTCTTGATGTAGGCGTGTTTACTTTTGTTTTACCGCCACTTCCAAAATCAGTAAAAACTTGGTTTAAAACAAGCGTTGTAAGGCCCTTGTTTTTTTTATAAGATAAATACAATCTATTTGCTACTTGCAACTTTTCAAATACTGCTTCGTCACTGACTTTATCATAATAATCCATTGCCAAAGGAAATTTTTCTTTTGCAGGAATAAATTTTGTCTGGCTAAATAATTTGATTAATTTTGCTTCAGCAGAATACGGGTAAATTTTTTCAAGAATTTTTTGCCCTAATTTAGGGTTATTTATTAGCAATGCCAGAACAGAATATGGTTTGTTTTCTTTTCTGTTTAGATTAATTGAGCGAAAATCTAAAAGTACTTTTTGCAAAATTTTTTTATCGCGAAAAATTGCTTTTGAAAGTTTTTTTCTCACACGATCAATCGTTGCACCATGCGGTTCTTTTGGAACAACGAATTGCACTATTTTTCTGTGAAATCTGAAAACACTTGGAGATTTTGTTCGTTTAGCCAGGTATTCAAATCCCTTTGCCAGATTGTGTCTTAAGCGTCGTGTTGGTGTGCTTTTAGCTAAACCCTGCTGGTTTTTTTTCCTTGAAAACAATTTTGACATTTTATAAAATAAAAGACTTTTTTAAATTTAAAGCATAGCTAAAAAGCACAATTGGAAACTATTAAATAGTTAAATGAGTTTAGTTTTTGCGTGAAAGTAAAAATTTTGATTGGTTTTCTCGCACTTGTTTTATTGTTAAGTGGTTGTGCTCAAAACCAGGAAATTAGATACGTTTGCAGCGATGGAAATGTTGTCTCGGTTTTAAGTGAGTGCCCTGCACAGCCTAATCCTGAACCAATTATTCCCTTGCCGCCTGAATCACCTCCGGTAAGTATTGCCGTAGACAATGACGAGGCAATTGACTCTATTGTAAACTCTCTACAGACTATTGACTGTGGCTTGTCAAAAAGATGTTTCCCAAATATTGAATGCGCTAAAATGACTGGAAAGTTTATTGAGAATGAATTATTTAGTGACCAAACATGGGTTGTTGATAAAACGGTTTTGGGAAATGAGTGTCAGTTTTTAGTGCGTGCAAATAATGAAAATAAAAAAGTTTTTGGAAACTGTAAAATTCCTATTGGGCAGGAAAAGTTTTACTTAAACAATTGTTCTGGCGATTATTTTGATGCTATTAGGGCAAGTGACTTGGCTGCAAATTATGAACTAAATGAGTTTCTTGACATTGGGTACCTTCCTGCATTGAACTGCAGCCACACAGGAAAAAAAATTACTTCATCAATTATGAATGGCGTTGCAGAAATTACTTTTGAGTATCCGACCCCCTTGCTTTTGGAAGAGTTGCAATTTTCGGGGGACTTTACCGGAAAAAGCTTTTCTGACATTGAGGGCTATGAAGGAACCTCTTTTAATTTTGAGATTTATGGAGTGGAAAACTTTGTCCAGGGCGGCATAAATTTCATTACTTTAAATGACTTAAATGTTTCAAAAACTTACCAAACCTACTGCACTTATACATAAAACTTGAATGGGGGCTTTTGAGAGCAATCAGGGTTTATGTTTGAAAAGCCACCCCAAAAGGTTTATATACATTGTTTACTAGAATTAGATAAATAAGTGTTTTTTGTGTACACTGTATCTTTTGTAAATCTTCAAAGGATATAAATGCACCGAGTTTTAAAGGTCTTTTAAAGGCTTTTTTGGGGCATTTTTTTAGTTCCAGTGTATTTTTTGAGTATATTCGATAGTGGCGTAAATGGGTGCTCATAAACCTAGATCAGGAAGTCTTGCTTTTTATCCAAGAAAGAGGGCTAGAAAAGAATTATCTAGTTTTAAGACTTTTCCAAAAGCAGATGAAAAGACTGTTAAGCCAATGAATTTTGTTGGCTATAAGGTCGGCATGGTTCAAATAAGTGGACGAGATGAGCACCAAAAAAGTGTTACTTTTGGACAGGATATTATTACAGCAGGCACTGTTGTTGAGTGTCCTGCATTAAGGGTTTTTGGAATTCGCGGTTATGGAATGTATAACGGCGCAATGCAGGCTTTTGGTGAAGTTACTATTGAAAAACCTGACAAGCATTTTAAGCGAAGGGTTGTTTCTTTTAAGCAGACTCATTCCAAGAAAAAAAAAGAAGAGTCAAGAGACAGGCTTTCTACTGATTGGCTTGATAAGAATAAAACTGATTTTGTTGATGTTAGATTATTGGTTTGCACCCAGCCTTCTTTGACTAATATGGGTAAAAAAATTCCTGATTTGTTTGAAATCTTTTTGAGCGGAAGCGTTGAGCAAAAAATAATGTTTGCAAAGGAAAAGCTTGGCAAGGAAGTTTCAATTAACGAGGTTTTTAAGGACAAAGATTTTGCTGATGTTCGCGGCGTAGACAAGGGAAAAGGTTTTGCCGGTGTAATTAAAAGGTTTGGAGTTAAGCATCATAGTCCAAAGGCAAAAAAGCACCGTGTTGTTGGAAGTATTGGACCTTGGAATCCATCAACTGTAATGTGGACCGTTGCAAGAGCAGGCCAGCTTGGTTACCAGACAAGAACTGAATTAAACAAAAGAGTCCTTGTTGTTGGAAGTGAATCAACCAAAGTCAATGTAAAAAATGGGTTTAGGAAATGGGGTTTTGTTAAGAATAATTATTTGGTTTTGGCAGGAAGTATTCCTGGGCCTACAAAAAGAGCAATTGCTTTAAGGCACGGAGTCAGGAAAAATGACAATCAATTTAATTTGTCAAATGTCACTGTGCTTGGAACATCAACTGCAAAGAAAACTTCTGATGACGAAATGAAGGCAGCAAAGGTTGTTGTTCAAAAAGAAGTAAAGAAGGAGCATGCAAGCGTTGCTGATGAGATTGCTTCTGCGGTAAAGGGAAAGTGAATTTATGAAAGCTAGTGTTTTGGATTTGAATGGCTCTGCATTAAAGCAGATTGATTTGCCAAGTGTTTTTGACAAAAAGATTAATTTACCTTTGATTAAGAGAGCTGTGTTGTCTATTCAGAGTGCACGTGTGCAAAGAAAAGGTGCAATGAAGGGTGCTGGAAGAAATTACACTGCTGAATATGTTGGCTCTAGAGTAAAGCCTGCAGAGCACAGGATTATTAACACTGAAAGGTCAAGAGTTCCAAGGTTAAAAAACAGAGGCTCAATAACTGCAGGTAAAGTTGCGTTGGTTCCTCATGCAGTTAAAGGTCCAAGGGCTCATCCTTTGAAAGCTGAAAAAAACCCTCTTGAAGACATTAACAGGAAAGAAAAAAGAATGGCTACATTAAGTGCAATTGCAGCAACTGCAGTCATGGAATTAGTAAAAAAGAGAGGCCACAAAATTGGTGAGATTAATCTTCCACTTGTTGTTTCGGACAAAATTGAGGGCGTTGATAAAACCAAGAGAGTTGTTGAGGTTTTAAAGGCACTTAAAGTCTGGAGTGATGTAGAGCGCGCAAAAGATTCACGCGAACTTAGAGCAGGAAAAGGAAAAATGCGCGGCAGAAAATACAAGAAAGCAAAAAGCATTTTGTTTGTTGTAAAGGATTCTGTAAAAATCTTTAAGGGCGCAAGGAACATTGAAGGCGTTGAAGTTGTAAGAGTAGCTGACTTGAATGCAGAATTGCTTGCTCCAGGAACAATGCCAGGAAGGCTTACTGTTTGGAGTGAATCTGCAATTGGAGAATTAAAGTAAAGTGATTTTTTTTATGGTTGACAAAAAAAATAAATCTGCAAAAAAGGCAAGTGAAAAGCCTGCAAAGAAAGTTCAGGAAAAAAAGACTGACGTGAAAAAGCACGCAGCAGAAAAAGCACATGAAAAGAAAGAGCATAAAGTTGCAGAGAAAAAGGTTGAAGTAAAAGAAAAAAAAGTTGTGCAAAAGGATGCTTTGTTGTTTGGTGACAAAAAGACTGCATTGTCTGGTTATAAGACTGTGGTTCATCCATTGATTACTGAAAAAAATGTGAATTTGATTGATGCTGAGAATAAGTTGGTGTTTATTGTTGCAAAGAATTCAACTAAAACTGAAATAAAAAAAGCAGTTGAAGGTTTGTACGGTGTAAAGGTTGACAAGGTTAATGTTGTTATTGATTCTAAATCCAGAAAAAAGGCTTTTGTAAAAATTGCAAAAGAATTTAAGGCTGGAGAAATTGCAACTAAGCTCGGTGTTTTGTAAATGGCTCATAGATTAATTTCACAGAAAAGAGGAAAGGGTTCACCGACTTACACTGCAAGTCAGAATGCAATTGGCAAATTATTTTATCCTCCGCTTGACAGCATGAAGGAAAAAGCTCTTGTTTGTGAAATTTTTGATTTAAGGCATGACACTACTAAGACAAGTGTACTTGCAGAGTTATTGACTGAAAACAAAAAAAAGTTTTTTGTTGTTGCAGCTGAAGGGCAGTTTGTTGGACAGCGTGTTTTAGCTGGAAAAAATGCAGAAATGGATATTGGAAATATTTTACCTTTAAAGGATGTTGTTGAAGGTGCACCTGTATTTAATGTTGAGTTTGTGCCTGGTGATGGTGGAAAACTTTGCAGGGCTTCAGGAACATATGCTTTGATTTTGGCAAAGGAAGATGGTACTGTTTTACTTAAGACTAGAAGCGGTAAATCTGTTACAGTTAATGAGAATTGCAGGGGAACAATCGGTATTGCAGCTGGTGGCGGTAGAACAGAAAAGCCAATGGTTAAGGCTGGTGCTAAGTATCATTTAATGAAGGCCAAGAAAAGATTCTGGCCAATTGTAAGGGGAGTTGCAATGAATGTAATTGACCATCCATTTGGTGGTGCACAACATCATCCTGGTAAGTCAAAGTCAACTTCAAGAAATGCTCCACCCGGTAGAAAGGTCGGTGCAATTGCATCTTCAAGAACTGGTAGGAGAAAAAAGAACTAAAGGTGAAAGTCAATGGCTAAGAAAGAATTTAGTTTTCGCGGAAAAACAATGGAAGAATTGGTTGCAATGGATTTGGGTGACTTTGCATTACTTGCAGGCACCAGAATAAAGCGTAAGATTAAGCGAGGCATTGATAAAAAGATTTTGAAAAAAATTGACACTGCATTTGCAATCAAGCAAAGCGGTAAAGAGCCAAAGGCGGTCAGGACTCATGTAAGGGATTTTCCAATTTTGCCAAAAATGGTTGGTTTAAGATTAGAGGTTCATAAGGGAAATGGATTTGCGATTGTTGAAGTAAAGGACAAGATGCTTGGTCATGTTCTTGGCGAATTTGCTTTGACTAGAAAAAGATTGTCTCACGGAAAGGCAGGAATTGGAGCTACAAAATCAAGTACTGCAATTACTGCAAGAGGTTAAGTTTTTTCATGGCTAAAAAGTTTTATCAGCATGATGTGTTTGACGCAAAAAAGACTGTGCGTGTTTTGGCAAAAAACAAGCCAGTGTCTTTGAAGTTTGCTGCAGAATTAATTAGGGAAATGAAGGGCAGGCGTGTAGACTATATTGAAGGATTTTTGAACAGGATAATTGAAGGAAAAGATTATTTGCCTCTTAGAAAGTACAAGAAAAAAGTTGGCCATAGAAAAGGCGAGGCAAAAAGTTTTACAAAGAGTGGAAAATATCCTGCAGGTCTTTGTGTTATTTTCTTAAAGATTTTAGGTGACTTAAAAGCAAATGCAGATTATAAGGGATTTAATGCAGAGAATTTGCTTGTGTTGCATGCTTTTGCAAGTGAGGGAATTAGAAGGTACTCTGGTCAGTCACAGGGAAGGATTTCAGGAAAACGAAGAAGGCAAAAGGCTGTGCATATTGAAGTTGTGGCAATGGAGGCGGCATAAATGATTGAAAGAACATTTATTGAGCAGGGAATAAAGCTTGTTGAACTTGAAGCCATGCTTAAAACCCAGTTGAATAGAGCTGGTTTTACTAAGGCAGAGATTGTCAAGACTCCGCTTGTTACAAGAATTGTTGTTAATGTTGTTAAGCCTGGTCTTGCAATTGGAAAGAGCGGTGCAAACATTAAGCAGTTAACTGAAGATATTGGTAAAAGGTTTGGAATAAGTAATCCACAGCTTGAGATTAGAGAGATTGAAAGACCTGAACTTGATGCAGCTGCAAATGTAAACAAAATGAAGTCATTGATTGAAAGGGGTTTTAGTTGGAGAAGTGTTGCTTACAGAAGTTTACTTGATATCCAGAATGCTGGTGCACAGGGTGTAGAAATCTTGATGTCTGGAAAACTTGCAGGCAAAGGAGACAGAAAGAAAAAGCAAAGAATTTCTGCAGGTTACATGAAAAAAGTTGGATTTCAGACTGAACTTGTTGATTTTGCAAAAGATGCAGCTTACACAAAGGCCGGTGCAATTGGAATTAAGATTAAGATTGTGCACCCACAGACTGTTTTTCCTGATAAATTTAATTTAAAGGAAAGAATAAGGGAGTTTAAGGAAAAGCCAGTACAAGAAGCTGCAACAATTGAGCAGACAGTTGAAGGCGAAAAAGTCGTTGAAACTGTGCCTGTTGTTGAAACAAAAATTGAAGTTAAAAAAGAAGTTGAAGAAAAAAAAGTTGAAGTGAAAAAGCACTCAGCAGAAAAAGCACATGAAAAGAAAGAGCATAAAGTTGCAGAGAAAAAGGTTGAAGTAAAAGAAAAGAAAATTGTGAAAGCAAAAGTGGAGAATAAGGATGACAAAAAAGCTTGAAGCATTGCGCGGACATAATGTTTCTGAATTGGAAGATCAGATGGTTGAGTTAAAGACTGAACTTGCAAAAGAAAAGTCTTTGTCAGTTTCAGGAAAAAAATCCGAAAAACCTTCAAAGATGAGAAACCTTAGAAGAACAATTGCACAGGTGCTTACAATTATTGGTGAAAAAAATAAGGCAAATAAAATTCAAAAAAATGTTAGGAAGAAATGAGGTGGATAGTTAAGTGGGAGAAATTGACAAGATCACTGGATTGCCAAAGGAGTTGCTTGACTTTGACCAGATTGGCAAAGAAGCAGAGCGGATAAAGGTCCGTGTTATTCAGAGGCGGTTCAAAAAACTGGTCACAATTATTTCCGGCATTGAAAGCGAGAATGAATTAAAAGAAATGGCAAAAGTCATGAAAAAAAAACTTGCTTGCGGTGGAACAGTAAAAGGAAAAGACATTGAATTACAGGGAGAACACAAGGCAAAAGTAAAGGAAATTTTGATAAAAGAAGGTTATAGGGCGGAATTGATTGATGCTTAAAGGATTGAACTATGAAATCAGCAAAAAGAATTTTTTTGCACATGAGTGGATTGGTTTGCCTGTAAGTGTAATTGAAAGCAATGACAAAAATAAAAAAGAAATGAGTGGAATTGTGATTGACGAAACAAAGAATGTGATTGTTGTGCAGACAAAGAATGGTGAAAAGATTGTGCCAAAAAAAGAAGGCGTTTTTAGTTTTTCTTTAGGTGAAGAAAAAATTGTTTTGGATGGTAAAAAGTTTTTGTTTAGACCAGAAGATAGAGTGAAAGTTTTTTGGAGGTCTTGTTGAATGGAAAATTGCAATGATATTAGGTGTGTTATTCATGGCTCTGTAAAGTCAAGGGGCAATGTGTTTACTGGAGTTGTTGTTGGTGACAAGCCTTTAAAGACAATCAAGGTTGAGAGAACGATTACGCATTATGTTCCAAAGTTTGAGAGATATAAAAAAGTAAGGTCAAGAATTACAGCACATAATCCTGCGTGCATGAGTGCAAAAGTCGGGGATACTGTAATGATTGAAGAGACACGCAAGCTTTCAAAGACAAAGAATTTTGTTGTTACTAAAGTTTTAGGGAAGGATGAAAAATGAAAGCAATAAAAGCAAGCCCAGTCAGGGTTTTGACACATCATAGTACTTGTTTGTGCGCTGACAACAGCGGAGCAAAGGAAGTCTACATAATCAGTGTTTTTGGTTATAAGAGCAGAAAGAAAGGAAACCCAATGGCAGGTATTGCTGACTTGGTTAATGTTGTTGTTAAGAAGGGAAAACCTGAAATGAAAAGTAAGGTTGAGCGCGCAGTAATTATCAGGATTAAGAAAGAATACAGGCGACCTGAAGGTACAAGAATTAAGTTTGAGGATAATGCAGTTGTTTTGGTTGATGAAAAAGGCCTTCCAAAGGCTTCAGAAGTCAAAGGTGTTGTTGCAAGAGAAGTCGGAGAGCGCTGGCCAAAAATAGCAGGCCTTGCAACCGCAGTTGTGTGATATTTTTATGACAAGAGTAAATTCAAGCAAACCAGGAAAACAGCGTCATGCTTTTTACAATAGGAAGCTTCATGAGCTTCAGAAAGACATGCATGTGAACTTGGCTAAAGAAGTCAGAAAAACAATTGGAAAAAAAAGCGTTGGCGTAAGAAAAGAAGACAAGGTCAAGATAGTGAGGGGAAAATTTAAGGGCAAAGAAGGAAAAATTGTTGCAGTTAACAGGCAAAAGAAAAGGGTTTTTATTGCAGAAATTACAAGAAAAAAGGTTTCCGGAAAAGAAATTTTGATTCCGTTCCAGCCTTCTAACTTGGTGATTACTGAACTTTATTCAAAAGATAAATTGAGATTTAAGAGGACTAAAGCTGCTGTGGCAAAGGAAAAAGTTGACAAGGAAGTTAAGGAAAAAAAAGTCACGGTTAAAGAGGTGAAGAAATAATGGCACAAAAAGGACCATCAAAGACACAAAAAAGTATTTCGGTTGAAAATGCAAGATTTTTGAAAAGAAAGAAAAACACTTGGACAATTAGAACAAGTCCAGGGGCGCACAGCAAGAACACTAGCGTTCCACTTGGTTTTGTTTGCCGTGACCTCTTAGGTTTAGGGGAAAGTATGTTTGAAACTAAAAAGATTTTGAATGCAAAAAACGTGCTTGTAAATGGTGTGGCTAGGTCTGACCAAAAGTTTGCAGTTGGTTTGTTTGATGTTATTGAATTGTTACTTGAAAATAAGAGATTTCGTATTGTGTTTGACAATAATGGAAGGCTTGTTTTGAGTGAAATAAAAAACAAGGGTTCAGTTGAAAAGATTTCAAAGATTTTGTTCAAGAAAATGGTTAAGGGCGGTCTTGTGCAGTTGACTACAAATGATGGTTTTGTTTTCAGGGAAAAAAAATCAGATTACAAGCCGGGTGATTCTTTGAAGATTTCATTGCCACAGAAAAAAATTTTAGGCGGGTTTGAACTTAAAACAGGAAAAACTGTTTACTTGATTAATGGTGAAAACAAGGTTGGCAAAATAGGAAAGGTAACTGCAATCAGCGGCAGTTCAAAGAGCAGGGAAAAAATAATTAACATTGATGTTGACGGCGAAGTGTTAAAGACTGTTGAAAGAAATGTAATTGTGATTGGAGATAATTCCACAAGCATTGATTTTGGAAAAGTTTTTGAGAGTGAAGAGAAATGAGCATTAAGGAAATAAAGATTGACAAAGTCACTGTGAATATGGGTGTTGGTCAGTCTGGCGAAGAACTTGAAAAAGCAATGAAGGTATTGGAAAAGATTACTGGTGCAAAACCGGTTAAGACTTTATGTAAAGTTAAACAACCTGGTTGGGGAATCAGGCCAGGGCTTGCAATCGGGACAAAGGTTACTTTGAGAAAAGTGTTGGCTGAAAAATTTTTGAAAGAAGCATTAAAGGCAAAGGATAACCAGTTAAAGGAAAAGAGTTTTGATAAACAGGGTAATTTTGGTTTTGGAGTTAAAGAATACATTGACTTGCCAAACATAAAGTATGACCCACAGTATGGAATCAGGGGTTTTGATGTTTTGGTTTCTCTGCAAAGAGCAGGTTATAGGGTAAAAAAAAGAAAAATAAAGAAACAAAAATTGCCTGTCCGGCACGTGATTAATAAAACTGAAGCAATTGATTTTGTCAAGAAAAGTTTTGGAGTTGAAATTGTATGATTAACCCAAAGTATATTTACAAATGCAGGATCTGCAAGAACAACAAGGGAATGGTTGGAAAGTACAATATTGGACTTTGCAGGCGATGCTTTAAGGATAATGCGCTTAAAATTGGCTTTAAAAAGTTTGACTAAAAGGAGGATGAAAAAAATGACTAGAGTTGACCCGATATCTGATGCGCTCATAAACATCAAGAATAATGAAAGAGCTACAAAGAAAGAATGCGTAATTAGGCCTGCCTCCAAATTATTGGGTGAGATTTTGAAAGTCATGCAGGAGAACGGTTACATTGGCACTTATGAATTTGTTGATGATGGAAGAGATGGTTTGTACAAGGCTAGCCTTTTAGGAAAAATAAATGAGTGTAAGGCAATCAAGCCAAGGTATTCTGTTAAAAGAAACGAGTTTGAAAAATACGAAAAAAGGTATTTGCCTTCAAGGGACATTGGAATGCTTGTTGTGACTACACCTAAAGGTGTGATGACTCATGCAAGTGCAAAAAAAGAAATGGTTGGAGGAAAACTCTTAGCTTACATTTACTAAAAAAAAAAGGTTTTTTGTTTATGAAAAAAGAAATTGAAGAGCATTTTTTGTTGCCGGAAGGAATCAGCGCAAAAGTTGAGGGAAATTCTTTGGAGTTTTCTTTTAATGGAAAAAAAAGCGCAAGAATGTTTAACCCAACCAACATGAGGGTCACGGTTGAGGGAAACGAGGTAATTGTAAGGGCAAAATCAGGCAGAAAGTTTTTGTTGTCTGTTGTGAATGCATTTATGTCACACCTCAAAAACATTTGTATTGGCTTAAAGAGTGGTTATGAGTACAAGCTTGAATTGGTTTATTCTCATTTCCCAATGACACTTACACAAAAAGAAAAAATAATTGAAGTTGCAAATGTTGGCGGCGCAAAAAAGAACAGGCTTGCAGCAGTAGTTGGTGACTCTGTTGTACAGGTTAAGGGCAAGGAAATTTTTGTGCGCGGTTCAAACAAAGAACATGTTGGCCAGACTGCAGCAAATTTGGAGCAGGCTTCAAAAATAAAAGGAAAGGACAAGCGTGTATTCCAGGATGGAATTTACATTGTGTCTAAACCAAAAAGAGAGTGAATGTTTTGTCTGAAAAAGAAAAATCAAAAATAGTTGCAAAAAAGACTGAAGAAAAAAACACTGTAAAAAAAGCAGTGCAGTCAATTAGCGTTTCGAGTGCAAAACCTGTTAAGGAAAAAGCAAAGGCACAAAAGACTGAGAAAGTCAAAAAAGAAAAGACTGAACAGTCAAAAAAACTTGACAAGGTAAAGGCACAGTTAAGAAAACAAAAACTTCCTGTGTTTAGGGGAAGGTTTGGAAAGAAATGGCTTAGAAGAAAAAGCATGGAAAAATGGCAAAAATGGAGATACCCAAGAGGAATTGATGTAAGTTTAAAGAAAGAAGACGGCTTTATGCCTGTAATTGGATTTAGGACTCCAAAAAAACTGCGTTTTTTGCATCCAAGTGCATTGAACGAAATTTTGGTGAATAATGTCAATGAAGTTTTAAAGGCTAATGAAAATAATGCAATTAGAATTTCTTCAGCTGTTGGAAAAAAATTAAGAAAACAAATTTATCTTAAAGCAAAGGAACTTGGATTAAAAGTTTTGAACAGGGGAAAAATATGATAGCGTTGAATGCAAAAAGGGTTGCTGCAAGAATTTTGAAAGTCGGCGAGTCAAAGATTTGGATAGACCCTGACAAGATTCCTGAAATTACAAGTGCAATTACAAAAGATGATGTAAGACGACTTATTTCTGAAGGCGTAATCAAAAAGAGTAAAGGCGGCTTTAAGAGTAAGGCAGTAAGGGTCGGAGTAAAGAAAAGAAGAAAGACCAAAGCAGGAAAAAAAAGAGGAACTGCAAAGGCAAGAATAAAACCAAAGAAACAATGGATGCGTGTTGTTAGGGCTCAAAGAAAAAAATTGCGTGAGTTAAAGGCTGCAAAAATTGAGTTTAAGGTTCCTTACAGAAAAGCTTACAAAATGGTTAAGGGTGGCTTTTTTAAAGGTAAAAAGCAGTTAGAGGCATATGTTGGCGGTGTTAAGAAATGAGTAAGACTTCAACTTTTGAGGTACCATTTAAGCGTAGAAGGACTGAGAAGACTAATTACAGAAAAAGAATTGCTCTTTTAAAGTCCAAAAAACAGCGTGTTGTTGTCAGAAAGACAAACAAAAATACAATTATTCAGGTTGTTGATTTGGTAAATGAGAGCGACAAGACAATGTGCTCTGCAAATTCAAGTGAATTAAAAAAAATTGGCTGGAAGCACAGTACTTCAAATTTAAGTGCGGCTTATCTTGCTGGTTTTTTGTGCGGTACACGGGCAAAGCACTTAAAGCTTGAACAGGCAATCTTGGATATTGGCTTGCATTCACCAATTCATGGCAGCAAAATTTTTGCATGCTTAAAGGGTTTTGTTGATGCTGGTGTAAAAGTAAATGCTGACCAGACAGTTTTTCCAAAGGAAGAAAGAATCAAAGGAAAGCACTTGAAAAGCCCGCTTGACCAAAAAGAGTTTGACA
>CAYIJY010000015.1:7518-12499 GCA_964363785.1 uncultured archaeon | reverse complement strand
AGACGTTGTAATAAAATTTCAGCATCTGAATCCTGCTTTACAAGAAATAATTGGATTTAAAGGTGAAGTCCTAAAAGGGTATTTTGCTAATAAAAGACCAATTAATTCAGCCAGATTTTTTAGAGCTTCACTTGAATTTGGTTCTTTGTTATCTCTTATAAGTTATATTAAAAATTTTAAAAATCGACTAGAACCTCATCAAACAATTATGGCGGGTCTTTTTGGCGGGAATATAGCATTACGTATTGGAGTTGTAAAAGAAATTCAAAAACGCCATCAAGAACTAGCTAAAGAAATGAAACATGTTGGAATTTTACAAACACGATTCGAAGGTAATTATCCACGTGACTGGATTAATCCTACAATTGTAGAACAAACTCATCCGGTTTTTCATGTTAAAGCAAATGGCGACTTAGTGTTTCATAGGCCAACAAGAATGGAATACGCCAGAATGAAATTTCAAGAAAAATTTCCAGGGAAATTAGGCTTAAACCCCTGGCGCTGGAGAGCATACCTGCAAAAACCTGAAGCCCCAGAGCCAGTAAAAAAGTGGGCAGCACGAAAAGTTGCAGAATGGGTTGAATTAATTTCTAAACCAAGACCTGCTTACGAAACCAAAGCAGCGCTAAAACCAAGATTTCCTTTAATAAAGCCACGAAGAAGAAAGTAATTTACCACTACAGCGTGAAAACTTTTAATACTATTTTAGCATATAATTAGTCTGTATGATGAGACCAGATTTTGTAATACTAGGAAAACGACTAAAAGACACTTCTTCAAGGTTTTACCGCGAAGCAAGCAGCCATTCAAACGAACTAAATTATGCATTCTTCTTTCCAGAATTAGAGCAAAGAATACAGGAATTCTTTACAGAACAAGGATTAACTTTAAACTATAAAGGAAAAACCTCAAGAGTATTTCCATCAACCCTTTTTTGGGGCAAAGAATTTGACTTTGGAAACGGAGTATTTGTAAAACGCGGAGAAATAGACATTATATTTGAAGGCGAAAAAATAGGGTCACTTTTCTTGGAATTCAAAATGAGACGAGGAAGCGTACAATTAATCGAAGAACCAAAACTCACCTTAAGCGCACACTAAAAAAACTATCTACACGTGTATCTACTAATGATTCAAGACACAGTTGCATTGTTGGCAGGATTTTTCTTAATGATTAGTTTCATTCCGCAAATAATGCAATCACACAAAACAAAAAAACTAAACGATGTTTCAGTCGTAATGATTTTACTTGTCTTAATCGGTGCATTCTTTTTTGCATTAAACGGACTGCTAACAAACAACCAGCCAGTACTTTTAATGAACGCATTTCTTGGAATAACTGTCCTGTACTTACTTTTTTTGAAATTAAAACACACAAGCAGCTAGTTAAACTTTATCCAACTATTTTTTCTTTTATGCTTGCAGAAAAAGGAAAAGGACTAAAGGCAGGAAGTAAAATAATTGATTTTCAATTACAGGGTGTTGACGGAAAAAAACACTCAACAAAAGAATTCGAAAACAAAAAAGTGTTGGCAATTATTTTTACTTGCAATCACTGCCCCTATGCGCAAGCATATCAAGACAGAATAATTAACCTGCAAAAAGAATTTGGTGACAAAGGCCTGCAAATAATTGCAATCAATTCAAACGACTCAACAGATTACCCAGATGACTCATTTGAAAACATGGTAAAACGCTCAAAAGAAAAAAAATTCAATTTTCCTTATTTACATGATGAATCACAAATTTTTGGCCGCGCCTTCGGCGCACAGGTAACTCCAGACTGCTTTGTCTTTGATGAAAAAAGAACTTTGCAATACAGAGGAAGAATAGATGACAATTGGCAAAACCCAGAAATTGCAAACACACATGACTTAAAAAACGCAATCATTAATTTGCTTTCAGGAAAAAAACCCAGTGTGCAAGAAGCAAGCGCAATTGGCTGCTCAATAAAATGGCGACAATAACTTTGGTGAAAAAATGAAATACGCGTATTCCACAGAATGGACTGTTAAGACAAAAGACATTGCAAAACAACTAAACTTAACTCACATTGACTTGGATAGAGTTTCAGTAATAGTTAGTCAAGGTTCAAAATCAAGAAGAACAATCGCGCGAATACATGGATTTGCAAAAGCAATCCAAGTTGGAATGCAAGTCAAACCATTTTACACAATCGAATTAATCTCTGAAAAATTTTTCAGGCAAAATGAAGTAGAGCAAACAAAAACACTTATTCATGAATTGTTACATATTCCTGCCACGTTTGGCGGTGGATTTAGACACCACAAAACACACGTAAACCACCACACGGTAGACAAAGAATACCAAAAACTAGTAAATCAACAAAGAATAATTTAGCAATTATTTGAAAACTTGTAAACATGCACTGCGTAAGGTTCAAATGTTTCATTAAGCAAGTTAAAAACCAGGCTTGCCTGCTGCCAGTTTCCATTAATGCTCCTTTTTGCGCAAAGGCTTTGTTGTGGCGCCCCAATAAAATTCAGCCAAGCCGTAACAGTTTTTCCAGCCCTTAAAGCCGGTGGGGTTTGTGTTAAATTCAAAAATCCTGCATTTTCAGGCAAACTGACTACCCCAGCCCTAACATCCCTTGTTTTTGCAATTACGCCAGCGGAATCCATTTTTATTATTAAAAAATATTTTCTTGCAGGCTCAAGCGTAACAAAGTCCTCAAGCATAAAAGTATTTACTCCTGCCTGAGTTAGCGCAGCTGTTCCTTTAATTATTTTTGTATCAGGGGTTAAATCCCTATTTTCTTCAAAAAACCAGTCAAAATTCGGGTCTGGGTTGGATGTAAAACTCGGGTCGCCATCACTGTAAATTGCATAATCAAAGCTTGTGCCCCCCAAAGGCACGCTTGCAAATTCTATGCTAAAACTATCCACGATTTTTGGCTCCATTGTAATTCCAGTGTCAAGCTCCCGAATGTAAAGATTTTCAGGCAATAACTGTGTATTCTCGTTTGGCCAACCATCCCCCTCAGTATCATCTTGTGTTCCTTGACAGTCAGGGTCATTTAAGTCAGCAAGTGAATCATAATCATTGTCCTGATTGTCACTGCATTCAAAAGAAGGGTATGCTTGGCTGCCGTCAAATAAATGTGCTTTTAACTGCACAGCAGCGCTCCCTGCAGCATAACCAAAATAAGGTGATGTTTCCTCTGCAGCATTTACGCAAATTACATGGATTGCAGTAGAATTATTTTCGCTTACGTTCCATGGCCTGCAAAGTATGCCTGCAGCAGACGAGTTTATTGAAATCGTTTCATTAAAAGGCGACAAAAAAATGTTTTTATTTGAATTTAAGTCAACTGCAAGGCTTTGTATGCCTGCAAGATGCTGCGGAGAGTCAGCAATGTTGTATTCCGCATCAAAGAGCTCCCATTGCAATAAACCTTCAACGGTTTTTGAAAAAGGCCAAAACATTACGCCCTTTGCGCCATTCATGATTGCCAAGTATGATTGTATGCGCATTTCATCAATCGTTGGCTCCCTTTCCAACAGCCTGAATCGCCCCGGCTGGCGGCCCTCTGATTTTAAAACAAAAATAACTGGCTTGTCCTGCGCCTGTTCTACAACAGCAGCAACAGCAGTTCCTGCACCCAGGACATCAAGCATTGGCGAACGGTACCCTGCTTGCGCAGCAACCACACCCACAAACCCAGAATGGTGCTGAATGTAAGTGGAATCAATTGAGCCAATGCTTGGAGCCATCATTGCCAGCCTGTTGCAAGCATCATTTTCCCTTATCATTTCACTATACTCCTGCACATCGCCTTTAAGGCTGGTGTAACCCCACTGTCCATTTTGGTAATAAGCGTACTGGTTTGGCTCATGCTCCACTTCCCATCCAAGAATGTTCCGTGCATCATTATGGTTTTGCATGGAATTGAGCTGCAGCACTTCATTCCCGCCTTCATCAAGCACTACTTTTAATGCTGACTGCGAAATCATTTTTACTTTTCCCTGTGTAAGAGGGTCATCTATAAATGCATACAAATTTGGAACATCATCTATGATTTGATTGAAATAATCCTCAAACACAAAGTTCTGCGGAAAATCATCAACGCCACGATAAATTGCCCAAAAACCAATCGGAAAAAATTTCTCTCCATCCAACAAAATATTTTTGTGTTCATCAACACTAATCTGCGTGCACATACAGGCCTGTATTTCGTCTGTTTGGTTATTGCAATTATTGTCTATTTGGTCACACACTTCAACTGCAAAAGGATGCACATTTGGGTTTGAATCATCACAATCCGCTTCCAGATCACAGCCTGCCGGAAAAGGGTATCCGTCATTATCAGCATCCAAGCATGGCAACACGGTTCTATTTGGGGCTAATTCATTATTCATTATTGGCCCTGTTTTTACGATTCCCAATATTTTTGCCGCCCTGCCTGTAAAGTCAAATGCCTCTTTTACTCTTTCTTGCCCAATGTCAGGCCCAATCAAAAACCAAAACAATAACCCAGCGGCAATACCGCTAAAAATTATCGCCAATAGCAAGCGGTCATGGCGATATTTAAACAAATTCCGGTTCTGCTGGTTATTTTTCATTTAAAATAAATAAGCCTTGCAAATATTTATTCATGATAGGCTCCCACTGCAAAATATTTTGGGCAAATTTTTATTAGAAAAAAAATGCGTGAGCCAGCAAACACCCCTTAATCATTAAAAATAAGTTCCATCTAACTTTACTTCTGAGAAAAAATGGGCTTTATTGGAGACTTAATCAATTCAATCGCAACATCAATCCCGATTTTAGTGCAAAAAATAGCCACCACACTATTAATGATTTTTTTCCTTGGCGCACTCTTTGGCTTTTTCATTATTCCGGCAAAAGGCCCAATCGCCCTCGCTGGCTTGGCATTTGTACTTCTTGTAATGTACTACAAACTAGATGAAGGGTTTTTGCTTTTAGTGCTTTACTTTTTGTGGGCGCTTTTCCTATAACTT
>CAYIJY010000015.1:2695-7418 GCA_964363785.1 uncultured archaeon | reverse complement strand
TTTAATTAGCCTCTTTAATATAATACCTGACTATGCCAACCTTCATCTTTTGGGCGGTTGGCGCAATTTGCGTTTTCTTCTTAATTCTTCTGCTTGGCGTGTTCTTTCAAGAATCCTGATGCTGGCTTTCTGAATGCCCTGCATAACCCCATAAGAATAACGCGGGGGGCGCGCAACAAAATTAGTAAAAACCCTGCGTAAATAATTGTCATCACGATTTTCAGATTGCGGAATCAATAAATGATTTAAGCCTCTTTCCAAGCCATACCCTTTTGTGCTGCCTGATTTTTCATTCAACCCTAAAACACTAAACCATTTTCTGTTCCTCCGTAACAATGGTTCTCTGACGAAAGAAAAAATAAAAGCACGCTGGCCACTTTCAGAATATGACACTCTCTTTTTCGTTTCCTTGTCAATTACCGAGCCGATAACCATTTTCAAGTGAGGGTGGTCAATTAGGCGCTGGATAAGCACTTTGACTTCGATCGCCCTAAATTCTTCCAAATCGGCATCAAGAAGGACCAAAATCTTAGGCTGTGAAGATTGGCTGGCAATTTTTCTAACACCGGCGTAAAAAGCTTTAGCTTTTCCTGAATTTTTTTTTAGTCGTAAGACTTCAAAGCCGGATTTTTTTGCAACAGCACTAGTTTTGTCTGTACTGCCATCGTCAACTACAAGAACGCTACGAATTATGCCTTTTCTTTTTGCCTGTTCAAGAGATTTCAAGACTGCAGGCAAAGTTTTTTCTTCATTGAAAGCCGGAACTAAAACTGTAACTGAGTCCACAAAGAATTAATTGGCTTTTACAATTTAATAATTTCCATTAAAAGTTTATTATAGAAAATCAGAAAATTATTTTTTGGATTCAGGCCATGTCCCCTTTAAGGAAATTTCCTCGCCGCATTGCCAGTTTTGCAGCACTAACTAAACTTCACTCTTTCAACTTTCACCTTTTGCGGAGCAGGAATTTTCTTTTGCCTATACTTGAAAAATAATCCAGTAATTGCAAGCAAAATGACTGGGTAAATTACAAGCGGAATGTTCAGCGGAAGACCTGTATTCTTGTCAATTAACTCTGACGCCTTTTCTGCAAACAAAATCCCCTGCACAAAATCATCAGACTCAATTTTTTGCTTTGACTGCAAAAGCAATTCCTGTATTTCTGCGTTCGAACTATTTCTTGACTTTAATTCAGCCAAATAATAAGAGTTAAACGCATCTTCTTTGATTTGTGCTAAATCCTTTGAAAATTCTAAACTAATTTTTTTTGCCTCACTAAAAAACTTTTGCGACTCTTTCTCTAAAGATAAACTCAAAACAGCAGCATCAATTGTCTGGGAATTTTCTTGCAGTAAATTAATTTGTTCAATTTTTTCAAAAAAACTATTCTTTGCCAAAGAATCAAATTTCAACAAAAGCCTGTCAATCCTGTCACTTGATGTTGGAAAAAAACGATTCTCAAGCTTCTCCAAAAAACCCTTCTCTAAAGACTTTAATTTCTCTGCATTTAATGGAATTTCATCAAGCAAATCTTTAAGCCTTGAAAAACCACTTTGCTTTTCCTCAAGAATTTTTTGAGACTTAGACAAAGCCTCCTCACTTAATGTGACTAAAGAGCCTTTTAGTTTGTCCACAAACTCTTTTGCCTTTACAAAATTATTTTCACTTAAATAAAAAGAAACAGACTTATCTGCTTCAAAGAAAACATCTTTTCCAGAAAAAACCAAACCAAGATTTTTTTCTTTTCCAATTAAAGAATTAGCTTCACTAACAGTTTTGTTAACATCAAAAAGAAGCAAATCCTTTACATTTAATCCATCCAAGTCACTTAAAGAACTTTTAATGGAAAGCAAAGACTCAAACCCACTCAAAGAATCAATCTGCGCCCCATTAAGTGAATTTATTGCCTTTTTTGTTTTAGAAAAAATTTTTTGCGCATCACCCTTAAAACCAAGGCCGTCAAGTTTTTTTGCATTCTCTTCCAAAAACAAAATCTTCTCAAGAATTTCTTGCTTAAGTAAAACATTCGCTGAAATAGTTTCTTCAAAAGAATTATTTTCCTCAAATAGTTTTTGTACTTCAAAAGACAAATCAACTAATTCCTTAATTTTTACATCATTAACAAAGTCCAATTGCACTTTTAACTCAAGAAGCTCTTTTGAAAAACCACTTGCCTTGTCAGAAATTTTTTTATTAGACGAAAACAACAAACCAGAAATCTTGTTTTCAATATCCTCAACAACACTGCTCCAAAAACCAGAATAGTTCTTTACTTTAAACTCAATCAACGCATCTTTCTTTTCTCTAGGTTTAAACTCTTTAAATGTCAAAAAAAATTTTTCAAAAGAAAACTCTTCAACCAAAAGTTTTTCACCATCCGCAAACGCACTTTTGGTTACTTCAAAATTTTTTTCTTTAAGCGAAATCGGCACCAAAATTTTAATGTTTTTAAGTTCAAAATCAAGCAAATTAGAGGCTTTAATCAAAAACAAATAATTAAACGAATTAGAATCAACCGGCATAACTTCAGTTTTTTCAACATTAACTTCAAGCGGATCTCTTATAGAAAAAAACACACTCACAACATCGTTGCTGGAAACATTTTCTAGTGTGAAAGAAATTCCATTAAAATCCTTTTCAAAAGAAATTGATTTGCCTTCAAAAAACACGTGCAAGTCAGGCAAATCAGTATTCAAAGGCAAGTCAGTTGAAACCTCTAACAAGCCAAAATCTGCATTAGACTGAATTTTGATTTGTTTTTCAAAAAAAGCCCTTGAAAGTGACACTGAAATAGGAATAATTTTTTCACTTGTATTTGCAGGCACGCGCGCATCTTCCAAAACAAGCACACTGCTTCCAAGCGGAACAAAATTCAAGTCAACAACGATTTCCTTGTCTTTAACCAAAAAACCCTGAACATTAGGTGTTTTAAAAACCTCAAGTGGCTTTTCAAGGATTACATTTACTGAAAAAGAAACAGGAACATCAAAGGCCTCAATCAAGTTTTTTGCAGTGATTTTAGTCTTAGAATAATTAAACGAGTCAGCCTTAACTTTGTCATCTGAATAGACTTCAATCAAAAGATTGTTTTCTAAATGCGTTTTTATTGCCAAAGAAAGAGCATTCTTTACATCAACAAGCAAGGAAAAAGAATTAGTCTTTAGTTCATCCAAAACCAAAAAAGCTTTTAACTTTAATTTTTCTTGCTCAAAAAAATCTTTTTGCAAAGAATTTTTTTTTGACAAAGACTCAAAAGAAGACTCAATGGACTTTTCAATTAAAGAAATTTTTTTTAACTGCAAAAGATAATTTTTTGTTTGAATGTAGTTTGACAAAATTTCTTGTGAATCATCAAGAGAATTAAACACATTAATAGTTTTTTCATGCAGATTAACACAATCACCTGTATTTGCGTTACCAAGCTTTTCTTGGAATGAAAGATTTTCAAAAATTTCAGTTAAATCAAAAAAATCACTGGAAGGATTCTTAAAAAAATTCTTTAAGTCAGAAAAACACTCATCAAATTCCTTATCTGCTGCCAATTCAAGCTCGTTGTCTTGTGCAAGACTTTCAAATTCTTTATAATCTTCCACAATTTGTTTGCACAAAGTAAGAGAAGAAACCGTATCAGAAGAATCTTCAAATTCTTTTATTTTAAATTCAAGATTGGCAATCAAATTCAAAGGCTGTTCTCCAAGGCTTGGCTTTACTTCTTTTAATTTATTTTTTACAACATCTATTCGGTTGGTGCAGACATTTTTTAGGCCTTCAATTGCATTTCCTGAATAAAACTCAATCGAATCCCCTAAAAGCTTGGTTTTGGTGGTCAGTTCTTTTAAAGAATTCAATTTTTTTCCAAAAGAAATTGGCATTGATTTTAAGTCGTTAAAAGAAGCTTTTAACTCAGCCAACTCTACTATAGACTCCGATTTTAACGTAGAAAGTTCTTTTACAGAAAATTCGTTAGAAGAAATAGTTGAAGAAAATTCAGTAAGGCTTGCAAGTTCACTTAAAAAATTCTGGTCAAAAGAAGAGTAAAAAGAATCATCAATCAAAAAAACCTGTTCTTCAACTGCAATTAACTTTTCTTTAAGCTCATTTTCAAGCGCAATTATTTTTGTAGAGAGCATTTTTCTGTGAAAATTATCCGAATTAATTAACTCGACAAATTTTTTTGCCGAAGAATTTTTTGTCCCGACAAAATTGTTAAAAAAATCAAAAAACTCAAAAGACGGCATAGACTCAAGCACCGACACAGATTGGTTTACTTCAAACGCACTTTTTACAAATTCAAACAACTTAAAGTAAGACGGCAAAATAATTGGCATGGTGAATTTATCTTTTGGAATAAACGAAACAAGCTTATCATCAAAAAAATCAATAACGTCAAAAATACTTGTTTCTTTTACAATCTGCTCATCAAAACCTGCTGTCTTTGTAAAGTCAGCAAATTTTTTTGAATAAAAAAAGTACTGCCCCGAAAAATCCTTTTCACTTGGCAATTGTAAGTTAATTGAATTAATGCTTTCATTGACCCTAATATAATCGTTAAAGAGTTCCTCTTCTTTTATTTTGTTCACGTCTTGTGACTCTAAATCAATTTTTTCCAAAAAAACAATTGAAAATGCAAGTTCATGGCTTTTTTCGATTTCTTCAAAACTTTTTGCAAGAGAAAAATTAAGCTCATTAACCAAAGTGCCAAGAGAACCACTGTTTCCAGTTG
>CAYIJY010000015.1:0-2595 GCA_964363785.1 uncultured archaeon | reverse complement strand
GCAAGCCTTTATTTAGGTCTGAAGATATTTTGTATAAATGGATTTTTCTCCAATCATACAAAAAATCAAAGAACTGCTTGGAAAAATAAGCAATTACGCAAAAAAACGCGTGGCGTTACGAAAAATGAAGAAAAATCTGCCACCACCAACGCAAGAAAAATCAAAAAAACCAAAAGAAGAATTTGAAGACGACGAAGACTCAGGTGACGAAAAATACGATGAAGAGTTTGACGACGAAAACGACGATTACAGCCAAATGGAAGGAGAAGACGAATAGAAAAGAATATGAAAAGAAAAAAATAAAATTTTAGATAGGTAGCTTTATGAGTCGAATCTGGAAAAAGCCTGAAACTAAAGCTTACCAAAAAAGATTTAGAAAAAGCGCTAAGAGAATGGGAAAAGACTTATCACGCTTAATTATTAGTGGAAACCTGCACGTAACTCCTTCCATTATTGGTAAATATTCGGCAAATAAACCAAGAGAAATGAGAAAAATGGCATTTGACTTACCTTTAAGCAAGGCTAGAGAAAATCTTTCAAAATGGGTTAATCCTGAAAGTTCGTCTGTTCAACTATCTGTTCAACGTGAGAGATTTAATCTAATGGCTTCAGAAGTTTTAACAAAGATTAAAAATATAGGCGGTATAGAGGGGGAATATTCGAGGTTAATAAAATTAAGGCAAGTAAAAAATCAAGACATTATGCGTTTACTGTCACGAATAAAAATAATTACCTCAGCTCTTGTAACGGCTAAGCGTGAGCTAAGGGAGCAAATTTTAACTATTCCTGGGTTTCATGAAATGCACCCAGAAATTAGTAATGTCCTTCACCATACTTCACAAGGAATAACTAGGCTTAATGAAATGGAAAGGAAACTAAAAGGAATAAAGTGATTTTCATGAAATGCGTTGTTTGTAGTGGTAATGCCACCAGTTATAATCAAATAAAACAGCCAGTGTGCGGAAAGCACACGCGCTACAAGGCAGCTTCACCACTTTGCCCTGATTGCGGCCTTACTATGGTTGCAAGGCAAGGCAAATTCGGTTCATTTTGGGGCTGCATTGCATATCCTACCTGTAGCGGAATAAAAAAAATTTAAGGAATAGGCACACTTCCTCTAATTGGGTAGGTTTTTTAACCCCCGCAAACTAAAATAAATTAGGAGTGATAAAAAATGAAGAAATCAAAAAAACCTTTAGCAGAATCTGAACTAAGCGAAGACCCATATGACAGCGACAACATAGACGACCTGCTTGAAGACGATGAAATCACTTCTGAAGAAGCCGGCTTTATGGAAGGCTACAACGCAAAACAAAAAATAAAGCCAAAAAAAATGAAAAAAATACTGACCGACAAGTAAATTAGTCTCTCTTATTTTCTTCCATTTACTTTTCGTTTAATTTGCATTAATTGCTCTTCTGGTAAATTAGTAATCTCTGCAATGTGTGAAAGCCCTAAGTTCGTTGTCTCAAATAATTTTTTCGCAAACAAAGGCATGTTTTCAAAATACGCCCTTCTTACAAAATAAATTGGCATCCCAAGATTTTTTGCAGTTTCCAAAAAATCAATTTGCGAAACTGGCCGAGGATTTTTCCAAAGAGCCTTAAGGGCTTTATTACTGTAAAATTTCCCGCCTTTAAAACGAATTTTTTTTCTATCTAGTAATCCGGCTTTTTTTAACTTTGCAGAACTTCGCTTAACATCATTTAACATAGTTCTAACTGTTGTTTGCCCGCCAAATTTTTTTTCACGCTCAATAGCACGTCTGGCAATTTTAGTCATTGGAACCAAAGTGGATTTTAGTGCACGCCTGACAAACGTATTTCTTCTTGAAGCAACTTTTGGATAATATTGTCTTCGTCTATATTCACGCTCTTTTGCAGTTCTTGCTTGTTTTGAAATCTCTCCAACAGTCCTAGGATTAGAACCTGTCATTTTTGCTACTTGCCCAGCGTCATACAAAAAATCACCATCAACAGTTTTTTGACTTAAAAGATTTCTAATAGCTTCTCTTTTTTCACCGTATCTTCTTGCATTAGCTATTCGCAACCCGTGCCCCCGAAGGGTTGCTCTAATTTTTTCTTTCTCATTCACTTTTCTAACAGTGGCTTTATCAACCCCTGCAATCTCTGCTACTTGTAACGCAGTCAAATTAGGGTTGCGTAATCCACCAACTACAGCGTCGTAAACTCTTCCCTCAAACAAATTTTCTAAACTATTTGTGCGCCCAATAGATTCTTTTCGTATTCTTTCTATTTCTGATTTACTCCTAAGTTCTACAATTCTGATAATAGTTCTGGCTGCATTTATGCCAATACCAGCAGATTTTGCAATCTTCCTAATAGCATCTCTATCATTATATTTTTTTACAAAACCATAAAATTTTTCAAAAGATAAAGGGCTGCCGCCTTTTCCAAGTGAGTCTCTATATCTTTTGTATAATGTTGTTGGATGTCTTCTTGGTATCATAAAACATTTACCTTAGCACGGATGAGAATGGTTCAAAACTTTTGCACCAATTCCAGATAAACTTGAATCAATTCCTTCACCTTCAAACACAACTGAATACCCTAATGGCGACAGGGTCGCTTCATA
>CAYIJY010000014.1:0-12612 GCA_964363785.1 uncultured archaeon | reverse complement strand
TGGGTTATTTTTTTTATTGTCATTCATCAAATTAGGAAAGCAAAAAATTTAATAGTCTTGGCAAAGGGTTTTTGTGTCACGTTCTTTGTCTCAATAACTTAAAAAACTCCTTTTGCTAGGTATAATATTATGTTGAATGATTTTACGCAAGGGGAGCTTAAGGCAGAAGCAAAGCGTTTGCATGATAAGCTTAGCCACTTGAATTTTGGTTTAACCGAGTGCATGTTGTTTTCGCCTTATACTTTGGCAATTAACGAATTAAAAAAAGAGAAAAATGCAGTTATTTTGGCTCACAATTATCAGCGCCCTGAAATAATTTATGGTGTCTCTGACTTTAATGCGGATTCCTTGGCTTTAAGCAAAGCTGCAGTAAACACTGACGCGGATATAATTGTTTTTTGCGGTGTTCACTTTATGGCTGAGACTGCAAAAATACTTAATCCAAATAAAACTGTATTGCTTCCTGATTTGCGTGCTGGCTGTAGTTTATCTGAAAGCATAACTGCACAAGACGTAATAAAATTAAAGCAGGAAAATCCGGGTGTTCCTGTTGTGACTTATGTTAATACTTCTGCTGATGTAAAGGCTGAGTCGGATGTTATTTGCACTTCTGCTAATGCGTTAAAGATTGTGAATGCAATGCCTGGAAATAAAGTTATTTTTTTGCCTGACACGTTTATGGCTAAAAACATTGCAAAAAACACTGACAAGGAAATTATTTCTTGGAATGGAACCTGCATTGTCCATGAACAGTTCTCCGAACAGCAAATTATTTCTTACAAAACTGCTAATCCTGGATTGAAGGTTTTGGTTCACACTGAATGTAGATCTGATGTTGTAAAGCACGCTGATATGGCTGGTGGAACTAGTGATATGCAGAGGTTTATTCAAAACACAGATGCAAAGCAGATTATGCTTGTGACTGAGTGCGGTATGTCTGACATGCTTAAAGTGGAGCACCCTGAAAAAGAATTTATTGCGCCATGCATTATTTGTCCGCACATGAAAAGAATTAATCTTGAGAATGTTTTGACTTCGCTTAAAGAAAATAAGTTTGAAATAAAAATAGAGGAAAGCGTTAGACAGAGGGCGTTTAAGTCTGTTTCTCGTATGCTTGAATTATCATAATTATTTTTTAAGTCTTATTTTGCCTAATTCGACAAGATTTTCTATAAAATCAGAATTTTTTTTTATAGAGTTTAATTGTCTTTCAAATGTTGCTGGATCACGATCAGATCGTATGGTGGATCTCACGGCTTTTCCAATTTCTTTTTTTACTTCATTGTATTCTTGTAAAATTGGTTCCATTGTAGCAATTGCTTTAGCCAATTCTGCTTTATTTATTTTTGTGCTGGATAAATTTTGGATATTTTGCCTAAAGCATTAGCCATTAGATCTCGCTTAGGGAGTAGGCTGGAAAATTTTTGTTTAATTTTATTACTTCTTAATTCAACTAATCTAATTCTTTTTTGAGCTAAGTGGGGATTTCTTCCAGCTGGCATTTTTTTTTCACTCTTTTTCTTCTTTTTCAAGTATTGCTTTGAGTCTTTCTTTTGCTTTAATTTTTTCTAAAAACTCAATAGTTTTTTTTGGAACAAGTTTTTTCCATTCATTTCCCAAAACAATTTGTTTTCTGATTTTTACTCCATCTATGTCTTTAAAGTTTGAAATCATTTTGTTTGTCTTAAAACCAACTTTTTCAAACAATTGCTTTACAAGCGGGTTATTAGTGAAAACTATTTCAAATTTTGGTGAATAACTAATTATTTTGCTTGTCCATAATGAATTTTCATTTACGTCTGCAACTGTAACAATAAAACATTTTTCGTACAAGTTTTCTTCCTTTAGGCTTTGTGCAATCATTTCAACGCGCTCGCCAGCAGTGAATGGATTGTCAATTGAGTAAGAATTATCACTTGAGCCAATTACGATTACGAGTTCGTCGACTTCTTTTAAAATATTTTTTATTGCGTTATGGTGGCCTAAATGGTATGGTTGGAATCTGCCTACAATTAGTCCTCGACTCATTTTGTTGCCTTCTTTATTTCCATTGAAAAATCAATCATTTTTGCTTCTTTGGTTAGTTGCCCCATTGAAATCAAATCTGGCTTTAATTTAGAGTATTGTGCTAGGTTGTTTAAATTAATTCCGCCGCTAAGTTCAATCTTAATTTGTGGGTTAATTTTTTTTATTTTCCGGATTGTTTTTTTTGCGTTTTCAAAGGAAAAATTATCAAGCATAATAATGTCTGCCTTATTTTTTGCAGCAAGAATTGCGTCATTTAAGTTCTCGACTTCTATTTCAACTTTTTTTGTTTTAGTTTTTTGTTTTTCCTTGTTTGCTTTTTTTAGCAAAGTTTCAATGCTTTCAAATTCCAAGTGATTGTCTTTAATCAGAATCATTTCCTCTAAATTAATCCTGTGTGGATATGCTCCTCCGTCAAGGCTTGCTTTTTTGTCAAACTCGTTAAACCCTGGTGCAGTTTTTCTTGTCAAATAAATTTTTGTTTTTCCATTTGCAATCTTGGTTGCTTTTTTGCAGATTGTTGCAATGCCACTCATTCGCCCTAAGACATTCAGAACTGTTCTTTCTGCTTGCAAAATTTTTTTGTTTTTTCCAAAAGCAGTGATTATAGTTTGATTTTGTTTGATTGGCTCTCCATTTTTTGCGTGCACTTGAACTTTACAGCCTTGTTTTTCAAGCAAAAAAATTGCCTCTTCTATTCCTGATAGTGTTGCGTTTTCTTTTGCAATTATTTTTGCAGTGCCAAGAGTTGACTCTAAAAGGGCTGAAGTTACGTCTTTTTGGCCAATGTCTTCCTTCAAAATTTGGAGTAATTTTTTTTTGTGTGAATTTGAGAGCATTTCTATGTATTAACTTAAAAAAAGTACTTTTAAATTTATTATCAAAAGAATTATATTGAATTAAAGGATTTTTTTTGCAGTTTGAGGGGTTTTTGTTGTGGTTAAAAAAAAAGTGTCTAAAAGTGTATCTAGTTTGAAGGGTACTCCAAAGTTAAAGGAGGGTCTTGCCCAAATGCTTAAGGGTGGCGTAATCATGGATGTGGTTAACGCAAAGCAGGCTGTTTTGGCTGAAAAAAGTGGTGCTTGTGCTGTAATGGCGTTAGAGAGAGTGCCTTTTGATATTCGTGCTCACGGTGGCGTTGCACGCATGGCGGATGTTTCTAAGATAAAGGAAATAATGAAGGCAGTTAGTGTTCCTGTGATGGCAAAGGCCCGGATTGGGCATTTTGTTGAGGCCATGGTTTTGCAGGAAGTTGGTGTTGACTTTATTGATGAAAGTGAGGTGTTGACGCCTGCTGATGAGAAGCACCATATTGAAAAAAACAAGTTTTCTGTTCCTTTTGTTTGCGGAGCAAGGAATTTGGGTGAAGCTTTGCGCCGTATAAACGAAGGTGCTGTAATGATTAGAACTAAAGGTGAGGCTGGAACCGGAAATGTAGTTGAGGCAGTGAAACACATGCGAAACATTAATCGTGAAATAGCCAGTTTAAATCGACTTAGGGAAGAAGGTTTGAATGACTTGTCTGGTCATTTGCGTGTGCCTGTTGAATTGCTTTCAAAGACAAGAGAACTTGGTAGGCTTCCTGTAGTTAATTTTGCTGCTGGCGGAATTGCTACTCCTGCTGATGCTGCTTTGATGATGCATTTGGGTGTTGATGGAGTGTTTGTTGGCTCTGCAATTTTTAAGTCAAGTAACCCACTAAAAGTTGCACAGGGAATTGTTCAGGCTACAACTAATTTTAAGGATCCAAAAATAATTGCAAAGCATTCAGAGAACTTAGGTGAATTAATGAAGGGTCATGAGATTTCTTCTTTGAGTTTAAAATTGCAGGAAAGAGGACGTTAGTTTGAAGATTGGTGTTTTGAGTCTTCAGGGTGACTTTTTTGAGCACTGCACTGCACTTAAAGCGTGTGATGTAGAGCCGATTCAAGTCAGGAATTTAATTGACTTGGAAGAAGTCAGTGGCTTGATTATTCCGGGCGGAGAAAGCACTGTTATTTCTTCAATGCTTTCTTCTAGCGGACTTGACAAAGAAATTGTAAAGCTTTCAAAAAAAGGTTTTCCGATTTATGGCACTTGTGCTGGTGCAATTGTTTTAAGCAAAAAAATTATTAGTGAGAAAAGATTTGAGCCGCTTGGTTTGCTTGACATTGTGATTGAAAGAAACTGGTATGGGCGCCAGCTTGATTCTTTTGAAGCAGAGCTTGAAATTCCAAGTTTAAAGCATTCGTTAAAAGGTTTTTTTATTCGCGCTCCGCACATTGCCAAAACCGGAAAAAATGTGGATGTTCTTGCAAGTCTTGATGGCTCTCCTGTTTTTGTGCGCGAAAAAAATATTTTAGCATCAATGTTTCATCCGGAGTTAACTAGCGACTTATTTGTGCATAAATTGTTTGTAAAAGAAGCTGAAAAGTTTTCAAAGTCATAATTCTTTTTTTAGTTTTTCTCTTAAACTTTTTTTGGTTCTTGCAAGTTTAACTGTATAATCCAACTGCGATTTGTTGGAATCTTGCTTTTTTCACTGAAATCTGTGGAGCTACGATGACTGATTCTTCGCCCCATGAAACACAGTGCTTTCTTTGTTTTCCTATTCCTGTTATTCCAATTAGTAATTCGTTTAGGTTTTCGTTTAAGCGTAAAGTGTTTGGCGTGACTGCATTTTTTATTTCGCCGTTTTCAATCAAAAAAGAATCTCCGCGAACAGTTGATGTAAAGTCTGAGCTTGCAAGGCCATTGACTGGGTAAGTGTACCAAATTCTTCCAATATACAAACCATTTTTGACTTCTTTAATTAATTCTTCGTCACTCATTTTTCCTGCCATAACTTCAATGTTTGTTGCGGATATTCCGGGTTCGCTTGTATAATGCCTTCCGCCT
Organism: uncultured archaeon; assembly: GCA_964363785.1. Taxonomy (GTDB): domain Archaea; phylum Iainarchaeota; class Iainarchaeia; order Iainarchaeales; family GW2011-AR10; genus JACQJF01. The sequence continues at coordinate 7,710 of CAYIJY010000014.1, read as the reverse complement.
CCGCCAAATCTAAATCCATTTGTTGGCTGGAGTGATTCTAATTCTGCGTGCTTTTTTTTGTAGTAATCATTTGAAAGAAAATTAACTAGTTTTCCTTTGTCAAGTAAAACAGTTTTTTGTGTCGGGTGGCCTTCGTCAGTCACGCTTTTTGAGCCAATTGCGCCTTCAAGAATTCCATTGTCAGTAATCGTTAGTTTTTCATCAGCAATTTGTTTTCCAAGTAAATCAACTGTGTATGGGGACGCGTTTACTTCTATTGAACCCATGCTGACTTCAAATCTGCTGTGCAGTAATTCTGAGACAACTGTGCTTCCAAAGATTACAGGGTAAGCTCCGCTTTTGACGCTTTCTGAGTTTCTCATTGAATATGCTTTTTCTGCAGAAATTTCACCTGTCTTATACGAATCAAGGTTTTTCATGAAAATGCTTGTATCGTACCACATTCCGGAAACGTCTTTGTCTAGTTCAAAAATTGTTGTAAGTGTTGTGTATGCTGCAGTGTTTTGGTCTGTTGCATTAACTCCGTTTGAGTTTGTGACTGAAATTTTTTCTGACAAAAAATCAATCTCTCCTGTAATGTTTGTGTTTTTATCAAAGTTTTTTTTCTCCAAAAAATTTATTGCCCCGCTTAGTGCGTCGTAGGCTTTGTCAACTGCTTTTACTTCATCAAGTTCCTGTATTTTTTTGTCAAATTCACATTTTTGTATTTTTTTCTTTGATGGCTCTGGCAAACTCTTAAAGTCATTGTCTTTGACTGCATTTTTTTGTGCTTTTGCAAATGCATTTTTTACAGCGTCCATTGTGATTGAAGAGTTTTGTTTTCCAAATCCAATTTTTCCATCCGAAAAAAGAACTCTTACACTTAACCCAAAATCATGCAGTGTTTTTGCTTCTTCTACTCCGTTGCTTGGAACGTTTGAAGAGAAAGCAATCCTAAGTATGTTTAGTGTGTTTGCTGAGGCAAATACTTCTACTTCTTTTACGCCTTTTTGTTTTTCAATAAAACGTGTTCCTTGCTGTGTAATGTTTTTTAGTTCTTCAAGTTTTACCATAGTCAATCACTGAACCCTTGCGCGAGTTCACGGCGCGCATGTGTCCAATCTTCGATTGGACGGTAATCATTAAGTTTTTTCTGCATTTTTCAATCACTTTTCGTGGCTTCCGCTTACAACTGCTTTTGCGCGTAAGTGTGGTCCGCCGTTTCCAACTCTCATTGTCTGCATTGGTGTTCCTTTGCCGCAATTTGGAATATTGTATAATTGGAAATCATTTCCTATTGCGTCAATTGATTTAAAGAAAACATGGCTGTCAGAAGTTATTCCGCCTTGTCTGAATAATTTTGTTGGTTCACCATTTTTGATTTGGTAAAGTTTCCAGCATGTAATTTTAAAGTTTTGGCGTGTTTCTCCAATTGACGGGGTTTTTTGTCCAACTAAATAATATCCATCGCGTGTGTCTTCAAAGATTTCTTCTTTTTTCCATTTGCCTGGTGCAATTGCAGTATTGTTCATTCTAATGAGCGGTACATGTGCTGCGTTCATTGCTCTCATTCCACCATTTGGTTCTTTTCCTAAAATAAATGCGGTTTCTCGGCTGTTCAAAAATTCGTTTAGCACGCCGTTTTTTATGTGAAAGACTTTTTTTCCAGGAGTGCCTTCGTCATCAAACATGTAATGGCCGTAACCGTCTAGGCTTGGGTCACTAAAGACGGATAATTGTTCTGATGCAATCTCTTGTCCAAACTTATTGTCATCTACGCCATTGTACCACCATGCTCGTCCTGCCCATGCTGATTCTCTTTTGAGTGCTCTGTCTGCTTCGCTTGGGTGGCCCATTATTTCGTGGGATAGTAAAGCGTTAAACCAAGGGTCTGTGATTACTGTTACTGGTTTGTCTGTTGTTTTCATTGCAGGTGCGTTGCTTACTTCGATTGTTCCGTCAGCCAAGTACTCGGCAAATTCTTCGAATGTTTGTTTGAATTCATTTTTTCCATCAAGTACTTCTAGGCCTGCGTAATTTCCAAGTGAATTGTAATAGTTTTCCATTGCTTTTCCTTTTGCTGCAACGTAAATGAATGCTTCTGTTAATGGAAAAGTTTGTTCAATTAGTGAGCCGTCTGTGCTTGTAAATAATTTTTTTTTCTCGCCGGCAATTAATCCTATTTCGTTTGAAGCAATTCCTTTTTTTTGTTTTAAATTTGCAGAGTTTTTTTCAACTAGGCTAACTACTTCTTCTAGGCTTAGGTTATGAAAGCTTTTTTTGAATGGCAATGCATAATTTTTTTGCTGATTTTTTATTGGTGAAAAATCCATTTTTTCCAGTTGTTTTCCAAGTAAACTGTGTTTTTTGTGAAAGATTTTTTTTTGCTCTGCGTTTGCTTTTGCAAGTTTAAATGCTTGATTTAGTGTTTGTTCTATTGTTTTTTTTATGTTTTTTTGGTTTGTTGTGTCTATTGTTGTTCCGCAGTGTCCGCTTGCAATAAATCCGCTTTTTTTAAGGTAAACCCTGACTCCAATTTCTGCTTCGGCATCTTCTTCTGCGCCTTTTGTGTTGCCGTTTTGGGCTGCTGCGCTTTTTCCTTCAAATAATCCAATTCGTATGTCAGAATAAAACAGCTTTTTTTTTGCGTTAAAAGAGTTTAATGCGTCCTGCATTTCTCCCTTGAAGTGGCTGCTTTGTTCTAATAGTTTTTGCATTCAAAAAAAACCCCAAAAAAACTAGGTAAATAATGCTAAAGCCTTTGTGTTAAAAAGCTTTTTTGCGAGGAACAAAAACTATTTTTGTGTTCACTTTTTTTTGAGCATTGGAAGCCCTGTTTTTGGGTTTTCCATGATAGTATAGCCTGCAGGCAAGTCAATTGAGTTTTCCTGTTTTTTTGAGAAAAAGTAAAGCGTTCTGCCGTTTTTCATTACTTGGCTGTGTAAAAAGTACTTTTGGCCTTTTGAGTTTGTATGGGAGTATGACATAAGAAAAAATCACTTTTGGTTAAATTAGAATGCTTTGTTTTCTATTTATATTTATCAGGCAACAAATCCAAACTCCTTCTACATAATTGTTTTTTATTACAGATGCTTTTAAATAGTCCAATGCATCTAATTTCTTCTCGGGCCACTGAAAAATAATTTTCCTGGGAAATAAAGGGGAATTTTTTGTGAATAAAAAAAAATTAAGTGAGTTTGTTTCTTTTGTAAACGGCATTTCATCTAGTGACCGTGTGGCTATTTTGCATGATACTGATGCTGATGGTATTTCTGCTGCTGTGATTGCTTGTCGTGCTATTGAGCGTTTTTGCGGAGTAAAGCCTGTTTTGGTTTTTACTCAGTTAAAGCGAATGGTTTCAATTGAACCTCAGACAATTACTTTGCTGAAAAAAAAGAAAATTACAAAGCTTGTTGCTCTTGATTTGGCTGTTGATCAAAAAGCTGAGCGTGTAAAAAAAATTGAAAAGTTTGCAGGCGTTTTGATTCTTGATCATCACAAAAAATATGCTGAATTGTCTTCTAAAAAAACTGCTTTTATAAAGGCTGTTGATTTGCAGAAAAATATTGAGCCAAGCAAGTATACCACTTCTAAAATGTCTTTTGATTTGTTTTCAAAGGTTGCTGATTTGAGTGACAGTGCATGGATTGCAATTGTTGGTTTGGTTGGGGACTTTTCTGTTCAGGCTTGGGAGAGTTTTGTTGACAAAACATTTAAGGAAAGTGGCTTGAATTTAAACCAGATCAAGGATTGCACTGAGCTTGTTAATTCTGTTGAGACTGTTCACATTGAGGATGTTTCTGAGTTATTTGAATTTTATTTGAATGTTGACGGGCCAAATGATTTGCTTAATTCAAAGTTTGCAAGTTACAAGCAGATTGTGAATTGTGAGATTGAGCGTTTGTCAAAGGAGTTTGATAATAAGGCGGAGTATTTTCCTGACCAGCAGTTATTGTTTTTTGTTTTTAAGTCAAAGTATGCAATCAAGTCTCCTTTGATTAATTATTTGAGTTCAAGGAGTTCAAGAAACAGGACTCTTGTTTTGGTTGAGGATGTTGGCAATGGTGTGTTGAGTTTGAGTGCGCGCAGGCAGGATTTTAAGGTTAAGATGAATGATTTGCTTGAAAAGGCCGTAAAACCATTAAAGGGCGGAATTGCTGGCGGGCATGTTCCTGCTGCTGGTGGAAAAATAAGAAGGGGAGACCTTGAAAAATTCAAGCAAAACCTAATTAAAATTCTCTCCAAATGAGCCTTGCATGGGGTTCATGGTGCGTTCTATTTTTTATAGAATTTGATTAAGTTTGGTTGTAAAACCAAACGGCGTGTGAACGGAGCCAGCCGTTCTTTTAATGTTTTTGATGTGCTAATTCTTTTCATGAGAAAGACCAAAAAACAGGCTTTTGAAAGCATTTTTAAAAAATCTTCAAAATTTTCTGGGGCGCAAGTCAAGGGTTATGAATTTAATGATGGCCTTGACTTTAAAAAATTCTTATCTTCGTTTGAGTCATCAGGCTTTTCTGCAACCAATTTAGGCAAAGCAATTGAGTTATGCAAAAAAATGCAAAAAGAAAAAATCGAGATTTATTTGGGTTTGACTTCTAATCAGGTTTCTTCTGGTAATCGTGAAATCATTCGTTACTTGGTTGAGCATAAGTTAGTCAAGGCTTTGGTTGTTACGGTTGGTGCAATTGAAGAGGATATAATTAAGTCAAAGTTTAGTTTTTTGCATGGTGATTTTCGTGCTGATGGGGCCGCCTTAAGAAAAAAAGGGATTAACCGTATTGGTAATTTGTTTGTTCCAAATGATCGTTACATTTGGTTTGAGAATTTTTTCCAGCCAATCTTGGCAGAATTGCTTGAAATGCAAAGAAGTGAGAAAAAGTTTTTTTCTCCAAGTGAAATAATCTCTATTTTAGGTAAAAAGATTAATGATAAGTCTTCTATTTGTTATTGGGCGCAAAAAAACGAGATCCCGATTTTTTGCCCTCCATTTATGGATGGGGCTGTTGGTGATAATGTTTTCTTTTTTAATTACGAAAAAAAAGAACTTGTAATTGACATGGCTGCTGATCATCATAGATTAATTGACATGACTCTTGATGCAAAAGAAACTGGCTTGATTATCCTTGGTGGTGGTGTTGTAAAGCACACTTTATGTAATGCCAACATGTTTAGGGAAGGCGCAAAGTACGCGGTTTACTTAAACACTGCAATTGAGCAGGATGGTTCTGACTCTGGCGCGGAGCCTGAAGAGGCAAAAAGCTGGGGCAAAATCTCTGCAAAAGCAAGCACAATCAAAGTCTTTGGTGACACTACAATTAATTTTCCTATTTTAGTTGCCGGTGCGTTTATTGATTAAAAGTCTAACTTAAAATACTAGTTTTGATTTAATATTTTCAATGCCAAAAAAAAGAGAGCCATACATTGGTCCTGAGAGAAGACAGTCTGGTTCATTCGCTTTTAAAATTGGAATAAAATCTGTGAAAGAAGACGCGACTAAACTTACTGTTTATCCTCATTTTGAAAGCAATCAAATGCCAGATAGTGGTTTTGGCATTCACCTTGTTTCGCCTCATGGAAAATCAAGAAGAGAAGGTGATTTAAGGGCTTTAAAACAATGGCTAAGAACTCACGGATACAGAATAACTAAAAATAAAGTTCTCAAAAGGCACGGTGTTCCTCTTACAAAAAAAGAAATACTTCGTCTTGCGGGGATCGAATTGCCTTATCCTGTTTATCGTGTAGGCTTAAAAAAAACTGGGAAAAAATAAACTATTTTTTTGCATACTCAAACGCGTTTTCAAAGATTTTTCTTCCGCCACCTTCTTCTGGAAAATCTTTTCGAGTAGAATGTGGGTGGTTGATTGAGAAAAAGTGTTTTTCTGGATGTGGCATTAAGCCAAAAATTAATCCGTCTTTGCTTGAGATCGCTGCAATTGAATCAGTTGAGCCATTTGGATTGACTTTGTACTTAAATGCAACTTGGTTATTCTCATAAAGTTCTTTTAGTGTGCGGCTGTCTTTTGGGACAAATTTTCCTTCTCCGTGATTGATTGGGCAATCAAATTCAGTTATGTCTTTTACAAATGGGGAATTATTTTTTTGTTCTTTAACTAGTGTAATCCATTCGTCCTGAAAGCGTCCTGATTTGTTAAAAGTAAGTGTTGTTGTTTGGTTCCAAAGTCCGTGCGTTGAAGGAAGTAATCCGCATTTTACCAGTGCTTGAAAGCCATTGCAGATTCCAAGTAAAAGTTTTTTTTCAGTTAAATATTCTTCAAGTGGTTCTTTTAGTTTTAATTTTAGTTGATTTGCAAAGACTTTGGCGCTGCCTAAATAATCTCCGTATGAAAATCCGCCCGGCAAAACAACAAGACTAACTTGTTTTAGTATTTCTTTTTTTTCAACCAGTTCGTTTAAGTGTAAGTTTGCGACTTCAAATCCGACTTTTTTTAATGCAAAAACTGTTTCATTGTCACAGTTTGTTCCTGCTGCCCGTACTACAATTGCTTTTACCACACATCTCACCAATTAAGAGTTTTTTTCCAGCTTTTTTTCAAAGCACTAATGTCTTCATTTACAATGTCCTTTCCATTAAATCCTTTTATCTTTAATTTTTTTTCATTTGTGACTGTGCCTATTTGTGCAAATGAATTTCCTTTCATTATGAGTTCAAATTCTCTTTTTTTGTTTTTGTTTACTTCAACTAGTAATCGTGAGTTGCTTTCAGAGAATAATGCAAAGTCTTCTCTTTCAATTTTTTCTCCATAAGGTAGATTAGTTAGGTCTATTTGTGCACCTTTCATTCCTGCAAAGCACATTTCTGCAATTGACACTCCAAGTCCGCCTTCGCTTAAGTCATGGCATGATCTGACGATTTTGTCTTGGATTTTTGTTCCGCTACCCATGGCTTCGTTTAATGATTTGTAAGAATAGAGTGCTTTTTTTGCATCAACTCTTGGTGCAGTGTTTCCTGTAAAGCCATTGTTTGCAAAGTAGTGGCTTGCTCCAAGTTCGTTAAAAGTCTCACCGACAATGTAAAGTAAATTTTCTTCTTGTTTTAAGTCCATTGAAATTCTTTTTCGAGCGTCATTCATTATACTGACTGCAGAAATGAGTAAAGTTCCTGGAATTGATATGTGTAGTTTGTCTTTTGTGTATTCATTGTAAAAAGAATCTTTTCCTGAAATGTATCCAACTTCAAAGTCGACTGCAAAGTCGTGGCAGCCTTTTACTGTTTTTACTAGTTCGCCTAACTTGATTAGTTTGTCTGGGTTTCCCCAACAAAAATTGTCAAGTAAAGCAGTTTTTTCTACGCTTGCGCCGACTGCAACAATGTTTCTAATTGCTTCATCAATGCATGAGCCTGCCATTAAGTATGGGTCAATGTCTCCAAACCAAGGGTTTATTCCATTTGAAATAGCAACTCCTGTCCACTTGTCCAAGTCTGGCCTAATGATTGCTGCGTCACTCGGCCCGTCATTTTCTTCTCCTACAAGTGGTTTTAGTATGCTTGTTCCTTGGACTTCGTGGTCGTATTGTCTGATTGTTGTTTCTTTTGAGGCAATGTTTGGCATGGAAAGCAATTCATGCAATTCTTGCCCTAAGTCAGCTGCTTGTGGGAATTCTGCTTCCAAGTATTTTGGTTTTGAATAGATTGCTTTTCTTCTTTGTTTTGGCAAACCATTGTGCAAAAAGTTCATTGGCAGGTCAATTATTTTTTCCCCTAAATAA
>CAYIJY010000013.1:0-13309 GCA_964363785.1 uncultured archaeon | reverse complement strand
CCACATTGAGACAATGGTTCCTGACAAGCCTCTTCATGGGATAATTTCTTTTAGTGCTTTGCATGATGGTAAAGAAATTCCTGATAAGATTCCTTTTGTTTCAAGTCTTTACATTGATACGGGTTTGGAGAAAAAAGATATTCTAAAGGCTGGTGTAAAGATTGGTAATTTTGTTGTTCCTGAGCAAAAGGCTTATTTTGCTGGCAATAAATCTGTTATTTCTGGAAAATCACTTGATGACAGGATTGGTTGTTATTTGCTTATTATGCTTGCAAAGCGAATAAAAAAACTTAATCAGGATGTTTATTTTGTTTTTACTGTTCAGGAAGAAATTGGTTTGTATGGTGCAAAGACTTCTGCTTATGCACTTGAGCCTGATTTGGCTATTGCTGTTGATGTTACGAATGCAAATGATGCTTTGTCTGCTGACTCTAATTGCCTTGGAAAAGGGCCTTTTATTACGATTAAGGATTCTGAAATGATTTCCAGCCGTTCTCTTAACAATCATATTCAAAAGCTTGCCAAGAAAAAAAAGATTCCTTTGCAGTTAGAAATCACTGATAGTGGTACGACTGATGCAATGTACATTAGTATTTCCCGCTCGGGTGTGCCATCAACTGTTTTGGGTGTTGTAATCAGGAATATTCATTCAACTATTTCCCTTGCAAGCTTAAAGGATATTGAGCATTGTTTGAATTTGCTTGAGCTTTTTTTGAGGGACCCTGTAATTAATTCTTTAGCCACCAAAAGTAAAAGTGTAAAGGGAAAATCCGCTTGAATTTGAACTCAGTTTTAGTTCATGTATTCCTAGTTGTCCTGTGATTACATTGTATAGTTTGTCACTTGTGACTTCAATGTAAGTGTTTCCTTGTTCGTCTTTTTGCACGTCATTTCCCATAAATGAGTCTGGTACGTTTTGCCCGTCAAGTGTCACAAATATTTTGTATGGTTCTTCTGCTGCTCCTGCGACTATGTTTACTTCTGTTGCCAGGTACTTTATTGCAATGTAATCTTCATTGTTTTGTGTTTGCCTTGCGTGCCTTACAAATTCTGCAGATGTAAACCATTCTCCTTGTAAATAAATTTTTCCGTCAATATGTTCTGGTTCATCAGTAAACTGGGTTGTTTGTTCTGATTGGTATGCTTGCGTGTTTCCCAGGTATTCCCCGAATGTGTATCCTGCATATAGTTCTCTTGTTCTAAAGAATCCTGCCTTGTTTTCTGGCGGCAGTGTTTGGTTTAACTCTATGTCTATTTCGGCCTGGTTTTTTTCTTCTAATAATTCTTGGATTAATTGTTCTGTTTCTTGGTATGCTCCTTCTCCAAAGTGGGTGTACCTTATTCTTCCGTCAATGTCTATTAGGTATTTTGCTGGCCAAAATCTGTTGTTGTAATTCCCCCATGTTTGCATTTCGTTGTCCATTGCAATCGGGTATGATAATCCTTTTTCGTTGACTTCTTGTTCTACATTTGCTATTTCTTTTTCAAATTCAAATTCTGGTGAGTGAACTCCAATTAGTACAAATCCTAGGTCTTTGTATTTTTCGTGCCAGTCTTTTAGGTAAGGCAATGTTCGAATACAATTTATGCATGAGTAAGTCCAAAAATCAACTAACACTACTTTTCCGCGCAATTCTGCTAAAGTGAGTGGCTCTGAATTAATCCAGTGGGCAATTCCAATTATTTCCGGTGCAATTGGGTAAGGGCTTGGTTGTTGGTTTTGCAATGTATTATTTTGATCTACTTGTGGCAAAATCGGTTGTTTGTTTTCAAATGGATTTTTCAAAAAAATAATTACGCCAATTATCAAAACTACCGCAATTACTAAAACAATGTTTCTTGTTTTGTCATCCATATTTATTTTCTCTTCCGCCAATCTTGAAAAGTAAATTGTCTGTTTTGAATTACATTCCACGTAATCTCTTAATTCTCTCTTCTATTTTTGGGTGTGTTGAGAACATTCCGTCAAACCAGCCAGTGTGTCCTTTTAGTGGGTTTGAAATGTAAAGATGTGCTGTTGCTTTGTTTGCAGCTTCAAGCGGTTCTTTATCACCACTTATTTTTTCAAGTGCTGACGCAAGTCCTTCGGGGTTTCTTGTTAGGTATGCTCCGCTTGCATCTGCCAAGTATTCTCTTTCGCGTGAAATTGCAAGCTTAATTAGCGTGGCTATAATTGGTGCGAGTATGGCTAAAATAATTCCAATTACAATTAAGATTATTTGAAAGTTCCCTCCTTTTGAGTCGCGGTTTCTTCCTCCGCCCCAAAGAAAGCTTCTAATCATAATGTCACTCATTAAGGCAACTATTCCGACAAACACAACAACTAAAGTCATCAATCTAATGTCGTAGTTTTTTATGTGGCTTAACTCGTGTGCGATTACTCCTTCTAGTTCTTGCCTGTTTAGTTTTTGCATTATTCCTGTTGTGACTACAACTACTGAGTGTTGTGGGTCGCGTCCTGTTGCAAATGCATTTAGTGCAGTGTCATCAATCACATATGCTTTTGGCTGCGGTATGCCTGCGCCAATTGATAGTGCTTCAAGTATGTTGAACAGGTATGGGTATTCTTCTTTTTTTACTTCTCGTGCATGGCTTATTGACAAAACTATTTTGTCTGAAAAATAGTATCCAAACAGGACAAACACTAGTGAAAGTATTACCGCGATGAATATTCCAATGTATCCTAGACCGCCAAAAAATAGTTCTCCAAATACCCAGCCCAAAAAAATTACGAATATGGTAAATCCAATTAAGAGTAGGTATGTGTTTCGTTTGTTTGCAGAGATTTGTTCATACATGAACTGTCACGCCCAGTTCACATGCGTGTTCGGTTTTGCAACCGAACTTAATCAATTCAGGCATGTGTTTACTCAAAAGCAACTTTGACTGGCTTGTCTGCTTCTGGTTCTGCGTCAAAGAATTCTTTTCTTTCAAAGTTAAACATTCCAGCTATAATGTTTGATGGGAAGCTTTCTCTCAAATTATTGAATTTGAGTACTTCTCCGTTGTAAAATTGTCTTGCAAATGCGATTTTTGATTCTATTCCTGATAATTCTTCTTGTAGCATCAAAAAGTTTTGGTTTGCCTTTAATTCAGGGTAAGCTTCTGCTACTGCAAAGATTGATTTTAGTGCGCCTGTTAACATGTTTTCTGCGTCAGCTTTTTCTTTGACTGTTTTTGCACCCATCATGGCGGTCCTTGCTTTTGTCACCATTTCAAAAGTGCTTTTCTCGTACCTAGCGTAACCTTTGACTGTTTCTACTAGGTTTGGGACTAAGTCAAATCGTCTTTTTAACTGCACTTCAATTTGGCTCCATGCTTCCTGGATTCTGTTTCTAAATTGTATGAATGAGTTGTATGTCATTACAAGCCAAAGTCCAAAGACAATTGCTAAAACAATTACTGCTCCAAGTATTAGTTCAAGTGCCATGTTTTTTCAAAGATATTCTGCATATAATAGTTTTAAATGTTATGTTTTGGCTTTTTTTGGTGTCACATAGTATTAAATTTTTCAGTAGTTTAATTTTGTTTATATGAAGAAACTTTTTTTTGTTCTGTTTTTGTCTTTGTTTTGTCTTAGTGTTTTTGCAAAGGATTATTCTCTTTCAAAAGCAGAGGTTTTAATGAAAATCAATGATGACGCAAGCATTGATGTAACTGAAATAATTACCTTTAGTTTTTCTGGACAATATTCTTTTGCTTATCGTGACATTCCAAATGGGCCCTGGAGTGTCTCAAATGTAAAAGTTAGTGAAAATAATGCTCCTCTTCAGTTTGAAACTCAAAATGAAGACAATAACCTTAGAATAAAGTGGTATTTCTCTGCAGTTAGTGAGGATCGAGTTTTTGTCATTCAGTACAGGCTCACAAAAGCAATTACTGCGTATACTGATGTGGCTGAGCTTAACTGGAAAGTCTGGGGTAATGGCTGGGAAAAAAGTCTTGGTGAACTTTATGGTGAAATTATTTTGCCTAAAAAAGTAACTGACTCAAAACAAGTTTACTCTTGGGGCCACCCTAAATTAAATGGAAAAATTGGTTTAATTGAAAGCCAAAAACTGATTTTTCAATCGTTTAATGTTCCTTCTCATCAATGGGTTGAAATCAGAGTGGTTTTTCCAAGGGAATTGCTTTCAAGTGCTTCTTTTGCAATAAATGAAAACTCTGAAGGCTTGCAGTCAATAATTCGCGAGGAAGAGAGTTTTGCTTTTTTTGATTCATTCAAACTAATTTTTGTTGCACTCTTGTTTGTATTGTATGTTGGTTTTTTGTTTTTTGTTTACTTTAAGTATGGCAAAGACCCAAAGCTTTCAAAGAATGAAATGATTTATGAAAGGGAACCGCCTTTCAATTACAGCCCTTCAATTGCTAGTTTGTTGCTCCGTGATTTTGGTTCAAATGGTTCAATGGATTTTTTTGCAGAAATTCTTGACTTGGCTTTTTTGGGTTATTTAAAGTTTGAAAAAGTTCCAAAAGAAAAGTTGCTTGGTTTTTTTGGCAAGGATTATGATTACAAAGTTCACTTTACTAAAAAAGACACTTTGTCTTTGGCTGAGTCTCAAAAAAATGTGCTTGAAATTCTTTGGAGTTTTGGCGGCAAAGAAAGTTTTTTGTTCTCAGAGTTTGAACAAAAAATCAGGGTTAACCGCCTTTCTTTTATCTCTAGTTTTGATTCTTGGAAAAAAGTTGTGCAAACTGAGTTTGATAAAATGAATTTTTTTGAAAAAAATTCCGGGTGGAAAGTTCTTTTGGCAGGCACAGGGTTCTTTTTGCTTTTGGTTGCTTTTGTTGGTTTTTTGGTTGATCCTGTCTTGGTTATTTTTTTTGTCTGGCCTCTTGTTTTTCTAATGTTGATAATGTTTCCAATTTATGCTGCAATTATAAAAAAAAGAACTTATGAGGGTGTGCTTCATTTTGAAAAGTGGAAGAGTTTCAAAAAATTTTTGAATGATTATGATCAACTCAAGCGCTATCCTCCCGAGTCGATTGTCATGTGGGAGAAGTACTTGGTTTATGCTACTGCGTTTGGTTTAGCCGGAAAAGTAGTTCAGGCAATGAAAGACTTGGTTCCGCCAACAGAGTTAAGCCATTCAGCTATTTTTGTTGGTGGTTATGTTGGTTATTCTGATTTGGCTGATTTTTCTTCAAGCATTAATCAGTTCTCTGCTTCATTTGCTTCCGCAAGTTCCACTTCTGGAAGTGGTGGTTTTAGTGGCGGAGGTGGAGGAGGCGGGGGTGGTGGCGGTGGAGGTGCAGGCTAGTTCTTTATTGTAAACCAAGGCACTCCAAGCTCTCCGGCTTTTCCTGCTTCTTTATTTTGGTATAGAAATACAGTTGGTAAAGATGAAATTTCTTTTTGTGTTGTTGGGTTTCCAAAAGAAATGTAAATTGCATCAGGCAATGATCTATTTAGTATCAAGTCATCAAAAGCGTGTAATATAACATATTTTCTGACTGTTTCTTCAACGTTTCCTTTGCCATGTTCTCTTGCAAGTCGTCTTAATCTTTCAATAACTTTAGCGTCTTTTTGTATATTCTCGTAAAGTATTCTTACTCTTTCTTGCATTTTTCTTTCAGTAGGTCTTAGTTTTTTTGGATTAAATCCGTTTCTAGAATAAATTTCACTAAATGTTTGTACATTAAAGTCAAATTGTTCTGCCATTTTTTTTATCTGTGTGATATAAGTTCCTATTTCCTTTTGTGGTCTTTCATTAAGTACGTCTTCATAAATATCCATCGTTAATAATGTAATGTTGGTTTTTACTCCAATTTTTTCAAAGTTTTCTTTAATGTTTGATAAATTCATTAAGGTTGTTTCTTCTGCAAAGTCTGGTAATGTTGCTGGTGATTTTTTTGCACCGCCCCAAAATACAACTAAATTTACAGGTGTTTTTCTTGACACTGCTTCGTGTAATCTTCTAATAATTAGTTTTGGGTTAAGTGGTTTGGCTTTTTTTAAGTAAAATTTTCTTCCAAAAAGTCCAATTGCTAAACTTTGAACTCTTCGTTGTATTTCTATAGACCTTACTTTTAGAGTTATTTTTGCTTTTTTTCCTCTTCCTGACGGTTTTCTTTTTCTGGCCATTAATTATCGACTTGATTATACAAAAGTCTTAATTTCTTTAAGCTATCGCTTTACTCCAACTAAATTTTATGAGCCCTAAATTTACTTCAAATCCAAAAGTTTGTTTGAATTCTTTTTGATTTTCAATAATGTTGATTCCGATTGGTGTTAGCCCTTGTATAATAAAATTTTGTATGCCCTTAAAGTTTCCTAGTGATAAAATTATGTCAACTGCCCCTATATCTTTCAGGTATTTTATTGCTCGGTCTATTCTTTTTCCATCCCAGTTAGTTTCTGATAGAAGTTTTTCTGGTCTTACAGTTTCGTCTTGTAAATATTTTTCATAAATAAAAAGTAAAATTTCTCCGGCGTCTTTTTGTATTCCCATATATTCTCACCTAATGCCAAATGCTAAACTAATTATGAATGAAATCATTGAAAAAACTAATGCTGCAATTGAAATCCAAAAAGTTTTCTCATTATTTAGAATACTTTCAAGAGTTCTCAATTGCTCTAATCCTTTTGGCGTAATTGCGCTATTCCTTCGTTTATCGGCGTCCAAATATCTTTCTTGAAAAGCAAATCTTTCAATGTCTAAAGATACAAGTTTTCTGAATTCTTGTTCATTACTTTTTTTAAGTTCATTAACTTGTGTCAAGTCATAGTTTGCAAAAAAGTTCAGTGCTTTGTATAGTTTCTTATCAAATTTATTCATGTTTTAGCCACTTAAAGATTTTAGGCAGCAGCTTTTTTCGATTGAGTGGATTTTTATTAAAAAAGAAATTTGAAAGACGTGTTTAAACGTCCTCTAGAACTGTTTGCGTCAGTTCACACCGCAGTATATGCTCCGTTAAAACGGAGCGGTAATTCTGCAGTTATACGTCCTCTATTCCATGTTCTGTGATTCTATAGAGTGCTTCTCCGTCTGGCAAAGATGGTGAGTCAACTAATTTTGCAACTCTTTTGTCTTCTTTGCTTTTACGTAAGTAAAGTCTTGTTTTTGAAGCATGTCCAACTATGTTTCCGCCAATTGGAGTTGTTGGGTCGCCAAATAATATTCCTGGGTTTTCCATTACTTGGTTTGTAACCAAGACTGCAACGTTGTTTAGTTCTGCAAGTCTTTGCAAGACTCTCATGTGTTTGTTTAGTCTTTGTTGTCTGTCCGAGAGTGTTCCTCTTCCAATGAATTCTGAGCGGAATTGTGCTGTTAGGGAATCAATTATTACGAGTTTAATATTTTTTTCTTTGATCATTTCTCCTGCTTTTTCTGCCAAGAGCATTTGGTGGTCAGAATTGTAAGCACGTGCCACGTGAATGTTTTTGAGTATTTCTTCCTCGTCAACGTTCATGTGTTTTGCGACTTGCACTACTCTTTCTGGCCTAAATGAATTCTCTGAGTCAATGTATAGTACTCCGCCTTCAAGTCCGCCTTTGTCTTTTGGTAATTGTGTCATTACACATAATTGAAAACACCATTGTGATTTTCCTGATGCGTATTTTCCGTAGACTTCTGTTATGCTTTGGCTTTCTACTCCGCCACCAATTAGGCTGTCAAGTTCTTTGCTGCCTGTGGATATTCTTTCAACTAGTTTTCTTTTTTCTGCCAAAACAGCTGCTGTTTCAAAGCCCATTTCAAGTGCGTCTCGTGCTGCTTTGATTGCTTTTTCTGCTGTGCCTTCCCCAAGGCCTGCAACCTCAATCAGTTCTACAGGTGAGGCAACAGCTATGCTTTCAAGTGTTTTATATCCTGCGTCTTTTAGTTTTTTTGCGCTCTCTGCGCCTATTCCCGGTAAATCAGATACTTCTCTGATTTCTTTTTCTCTTGCCATATTTTTCACTCCTGCAATGCATTTGTTTGAGAAAACTCCCTTGGCTTGGTTTTTTTCCCGTGAATGCTTGCTTAAAGAAATAGTGTTCTTTTGTTTATAAATATTATAAGAGTGGGTTTCCGGTGCGGATTTTGGTTTTTCTAAACCGTTAAAAAATACTTTTGTCTAATTAACTATATGGCATCAAAAAGAAGCATTTCTTCAGACGAGGTTTGGTTGCGCATTGAGCGCCTTGCAACTTCTCCACTTAGACTGCAGGTTGCAAATATTTTTCTTGAAAATAAAGGTGCGGTTATATTTGCTTATCAAGGCCTGCAAAGGAAAGGTGTGTCTTTGGAAGAGTTTGTAAACACTGCTTTTGAAACTGCAAGGGCAAATTTTGGGTCTAAAGATAAAGAAAGAAATTTTCTTTCGATTGTTTTAAGGGCTACGAAAACAGAATTATTACGCTCTTCCGGAAGAAGACGAGAAAAGCCTTTTGATGTGGGTTTTTTTAAATCAATTGGAATGGATGCAACAAAAAGGCAGTCTGAAGTTGATATTCAAAGACTTGCTACTTTAGACTCTTTGTTAGCCAAATTAGAACCAAATGAGCGTCGTGTTATCGAGTTGAAGTATTTTAGTCCAGTTCATTATTCTACTGTACAACTAATGCGAGAACTAAAGATTGGTCATTCTGAACGTGTAAACGGTTTGGCAATTAGAGCCATGCGAAAATTAAGAATATTGGCTTTTCTTAAGTTTGGGCCAAAATATGTTCAACTTCCAAAAGGGAGTATGTTTGATGCGGTAAAATACTTATTTAGTCACCCTGATGCAACGGTTAAAGAAGTAACTAGTGCTTTAAAAGTTTCACAAGATATTTTTCGTACTGTAAAAAAATTAATAGGGTCTCCAAGCATTGGCCGTCATTCCAAACTTAATCCAACTACAGGGGAACCAGCGTCTCTAGATGGTCGATTAAGAAAATATTTTGTGGCTAATCCAAATTCAGATCCAACAGAGGTTGCAAGGCTTTTTGAAGTTCCGGCAACTAAAGTGAACAGTGTAAGAAGTATATTAAGAAATCAGGGGTATAATCTCAATAATTTTTCGACTAGGCGAAGGAATAGACGCAGTTAAATTTTCTTTCTCATCAATTCTATTTCTTCAATTAGTTTTTGTTTTGTTTCTTTTTCTCTTGAAGCATGTCCTGCTATTGTAAAAAACAATCTTGATTTTGGCAATGCATTGTGTAATTCAAACGCTGAGATTGGCGGGCAAATCATATCGTAATGTCCATGAATTATTGAGGCTTGAATGTGTTTTATTTTGCGTAAATTTTTTTTAATGTAGTCAAATGAAATAAAGCAATTCTTTGAAAGATAATGGCATTCAATTAGTGCAAATTTTCGTTTATTTTTTTCTTTTAACATTTTTTCTAGTTTTTTCTTTGGTGTGTAAATCCTAAGTAAGCTTAACTCTATTTTTGCCCAAGCGTCTTCAAATTTTTTTGATTCTTTTCCGCCTTTAATCATTTTTTCGTAATAATATTTTTCTGGGTTGTTTCTGTTTTTTTGTGGAACTAGTGATATGAATTCACTCCATTCTTGTGGAAAAAAGTTTTTTATTCCGCCTAAATAAAAGTGCTCGCGTGCTGTTTTGTCTGCCAAATAAATTCCGCGTAATACAAGCCCTTGAACCATTTTGGGGTGGCTAATTGCAAATAAGAGTGATAAACAACTTCCCCACGAGCCTCCAAATATAATTGCTTTTTCAAATCCAACAAACTCCATTAGCTGTTTGATGTCTTCAATTAAGTGTTTTGTTGTGTTTTCAACTAATGTGTCTTTGGCTTTGCTTTTTCCTGCTCCGCGCTGATCCAAAAATAATGCGTTAAATTTGTTTGGGTTAAAAAACTCGTAATCGCTTTTTGAAAAGCCTGCTCCGGGCCCGCCATGCAAAAATACAACGGGTTGTCCTTTTTGGTTTCCATATAATTCATAATAAAGTTCGTGTCCACTTCCAACTGGGAAAAATCCTTTTTTGTAGACGTGTTTTGCAAAGTTTTTGTTTTCTTTCATGTTTTCACAATTTTTTTTGAATTCTTTTAAAATCAACTATTTTAATATGTTGACTCCATATTTTTATCGGTTTGCATGGTTGACACTCAGGTTCGTTTGCGTATTTTTTTGAACACTGTTTTTTTTGTGCTTGGTTTTTCTGTAGTCTTCTCTCTTTTGGGTGTTTTGCTTAACAGTGTTTTTTCCTCTATTTCTTATGATTTGCGGGTTTGGGTGTCTTACATTGGTGGTGCCATAATTATTTTGTTTGGGCTTTACTTGGTTGGGCTTCTAAAGATTGGTTTTTTGGAGCGCGAGCATAAATTAAAGTCAAAAAAGTTTTCGATTAGTTATGTGACTTCTTTTGTTTTTGGCGCTACTTTTGCAGCAGGCTGGAGTCCGTGTGTTGGCGCGATTTTGGGCGGTATTTTGACTTTGGCTGCAACAGAGCCTGGGATTGCTTTTGGTTTGTTATTAAGTTATTCGCTTGGCTTAAGTGTTCCTTTCTTGCTTGCGGGCTTGTTTATTTCCCAAACAACTTCCTTTATTGAAAAACTTTCTCCCCACTTGAAATTGTTTAATTTAATTGCAGGTGTCTTGCTGATTATTTTGGGTATTTTGGTTTTTACTGATAACTTGGCAAAGGTCTCGAGTTTTTTCTTTGTGTCAGGTCTTGGACTTGAAAGCATATTAATAGATTCCTCGCCAACTTTGATAGTTTCCTTTATAGCAGGAATACTTTCTTTTTTCTCGCCATGCATACTGCCGCTTGTTCCTGCATTTTTGTCATATATTTCCGGCGTGAGCTTTAAGGAAATTGAAGCAGATAAAAAATAATCTTTAATATAGTTTGCTATATTGTAATATAGGTGATTATATTGTCTGAGACTTCTACTATTCTTGTTTCAAAAAAACTTAAGGGTGAATTGGATTCTTTTAAAGAATTTAACAGAGAAACCTATGAAGACGTAATTCAAAAGCTAATTGTTAAAGCAAGACAAAATGATGAGTCAAAGTTAGAGCTTAATATTGAAACCTTAAATGCAATCGAAGAGGCAAGAAAGGACATTGCTAAAGGCAGGGTATATACTTCAAAGCAGTTGAAAAAAGAGCTTGGTTTGTAAATGCCATACAATATTGTTTGGACTGAAAACTCAAAAAAAGACTTAAAAAAATTAGAAAAGACCTTAAGTCAAAGGATTTTTGAAAAAATAATTTTTTGTAATGAAAAAGATTTGCTTTTTCTTGAAAAATTAAAAAATCAAATGATTTATAAATTTCGTGTGGGTGATTACAGAATTTTTTTTGAAAAAGGGCCTCACAATTCTTTGTTTGTTTTAACAATAAGGCATAGAAAAAATGCATACAAAAAATAATTTTTATTTTACAAGTGGTTCAATGATTACTCTTGCACTGTAGCCAAGGTTGAGTTCTACTCCATTTAGGCTTTGTTTTGTATAAGCCCCCTCGATTTTTACTTGCTCGCCTTGTTTTGCTTTTTTTATTTCATTGATTGCGTCATTCCATGCTACTGCGCGCATTGTCATGGAGTCGTCTTTTAGTGTGAATGCAAGCAGTTTTCCTTCTTTGCCATTTGAATTGAATGTTTTTTCCTCAAACACCCTGTCAAGTGTGCCTTCGACGTCAACTGAGTTTTGGCCTGCTAATAGTTCTGAAAGTTTTTGCGGCAGTTCTTTTTCTTTTCTTTTTGCAAGTGTCATGCTTCCGCCATATCCAAGTGATAATTGTTTTTTTTCATTAAAGCTTGACACAAAGCAGTTTGACAATGATATTTCATCGCCTCTGCTGATTTGTTGTTCTTGGAATGCTTTTGCGTGTTCATTCCAAAGTGTAAGTCTTATTTCTCCTGATTCATCCGAAACTAAAATGTTTTGGAGTATGCCTTTTTTGTTGTTTTTCTCGAATTCTTTTGGCGGGAAAGCGTGCACTATTTTTGCTTTTATGTTCACGCTTTTCATTCCGTCTTCTAGTGCCTTTATTTGTGAGTCTTTTTTTTCTTCAAGCCCTATTTCTAGTTCGCGTGCAACCATTATTGCGGCGCCTGAGTCATTTAACAGGCCTTCGAATTTCTTTTTTTTCTCTTCAATCAGCGCTTCTATTTCTGATTTTGGTTTGCCTGTTTTTTCAATTATTTTTTCTAAAATACTTTCTTTTGACAAATTTTCATCCATAAAAAAACCAGTTTTCGTGTGTTTTATTTTTTAGTTCAAAATATTATTTAACTTGCTCTTTATGCAAATCGAACTATTACTCTTTTTGGTATTTCTCTCCCGTGCTTTGCAGGGTAGCCTCTTGTTTTTATGTTGGCTCTGTATTTTATCTGTGCTAGTTCTTTGCTTCCGGTTGGGGATTTTATTATTTTTGCCATAAAATGATTTTCAAAAATTCTTCTTATTTTTGGGTCTTGGGTGTCTCCGTACATTCCAACATACCCTTCATTTTTTAGTTCAGTTATTTTATCTTTTAGTTCTGAAAGTTCTCTAATTGTGTCAACATGAAGTTCAAGTACTTTTTCTCCTTTTCTAAAAAATCCGCCAAACCGTGAAGGAAATCTCACTGCTTTTGTATATCCATAGATTCCATGTCTGCCTTCTTTGTTTGATTTAACTTGAAAATCTGCAACTTTTGGTAATCTTAATGCTCTCTGATATGCTCTTTTTGTTGCTTGCGCAAATTCTTTTCCAAGTGCTCTTAGTGTAGGCCTTTTACGGGGCTGCATAACATGAATAAACTACTTTATTGTATTTAATCTTTGATTATGTTAAAGGCTTTTTCAAAAATGCAATCTTTTTTATTTGGTTGCTTTTAAGATTAATTAGTTTATGAAGCACAAAGTTTTGGAGTTTGTTCAAAAAAGGATTTCTGAAGACGGAGGCCTTTCTTTTTTGGTTATTGACCCGCCTAACCAGTCACCTGAAGTGGCAGGAAAGCTTGCAAAGGTTGCACAAGAAGCAGGTGTTGATGCTCTTTGTGTGGGTGGAAGTGTTGGCGCTCAGGGTGAATTATTAGATAAGACTATTTTGGAAATAAAGGACAAGTCGTCTCTTGATGTTATTTTGTTTCCGGGCAACATTGCAAGTTTAAGCAAGCACGCTGATGCAATTTATTTTATGTCAATGCTTAATTCTCTTGACCCTTATTACATTACTGGTGCACAGATTGCCAGTGCGTGGCCTGTAAAAAAAATGGGCTTAGAGGTTATTCCAACTTCTTACATTGTTGTTGAGCCAGGTCGTGCTGTTGGCTGGGTTGGTCGTGCACAGCCTGTTCCAAGGGAATTGCCTTAGATGCGTGCAAACAGCGCTTTGGGGGGACAATTTTTGGGTGCAACGAGGGTTATGATGGAACTTGCC
>CAYIJY010000012.1:5519-13810 GCA_964363785.1 uncultured archaeon | reverse complement strand
GAAAAAGCATGGCCTAAGTGCATTCTGCCACTAACAGTAGGTGGAGGCGTATCAATTGAGAATACCGGAAGTTTGGCACTTCTACTAAACGCGTTTATTCCTTCTTTAACCCAATATTCCTGCCACTTTTTCTCTAATTCGCTAAACTGTCCTGGCATAGAGAAAATAGCCCACCAAAAGGCACTAAAAACCTATTTTTTGGCCTTTAAAATCCTATTTTTGCCTTTGTTCCAATTTGTTCCAAACAACTCATATAAGTCGTTCCGAAAATTAGTATATTTGGAAAAGCTTTGCTTTTCGATACAAAAAAGGATGTGATGAATTGAAAAAAATTTTAATAACAGTGTTTTCAGTACTCTTAATTTCAATGACACTCAGCGTATTTACTTTTGGTGAAAATAACAGGCTAGATCCCTCAAATGCAATAGTTCGAGAATGGCCTTATCCAGAATCTTTAATTAACTCAGGTGCTTGTAGCTTGGATGAGTTTTGTGAAATAAATAATGCCTCAATAAACGGAACAGCCACAATGCAATCCGCAAATGTATTAAGCCAATTAAAGACAAAGCATTTTACTGTTCTTAGAGATTCTAAACTAGGAACAAATTTGTTCAATGATCCAATCATTCAAATAATCTCTAATGAACTAAATACCGAAGAAAGACTTATTGTCAACAATAATGAAACA
Source organism: uncultured archaeon (assembly GCA_964363785.1). Classification (GTDB taxonomy): domain Archaea; phylum Iainarchaeota; class Iainarchaeia; order Iainarchaeales; family GW2011-AR10; genus JACQJF01. The sequence goes on along the minus strand of CAYIJY010000012.1, from coordinate 13,122 downwards.
ACTTTTATAGGTCGTATTGAAGAGAATGCTGAAAAATTCAAAATTGAATTCCTCGAAAATATTGACGATATTTTGACTACTCAATTATCTTCAAGTAATCGCATGGATATTGTTTCAAACGGTCCACTTGGAATATACTCAAACGGTAAAACCACATTTTCTGCAAATGGTTTTACAGACAACTATTTCCAAATTGCATTATCAGAAGATAATGTAGGACTTAGAACAAATGACAGCATACTATTTGAAGGCCCACCAAGTACTGGCGACTTAGGGCTCTCATTCCACGATGACGGAGTAACTCTAACCACAAGTGAAAACTTGTACATTAAATCTCCGGCAGAAGATGGTGGACAACTTATTTTGTCAGGAGATACACAACCTGATAGTGTAGCCTCACTTGTACTAATTTCACCAAACGGATCAAAATGGAAATTAGTTGTAAATGACTCAGGCGAATTATCAACAATTCCAGCAGAATAAATTTAAGTGTGCGCATTTGCGCCACATTTATTTTTTTTAAAATGAAAAAAATCCTTTCTTTCCTTTTTTATGAGTTCCTTCTTCTTTTGCAAGCTCTTCAAGTAAATCCTTTTGCTTTTTACTTAGTTTATCAGGAGTCTTAACAATCACTTTTACAAACTGGTCACCAATTCTTGAACTATTCAAACTTTTAACTCCTTGTTCCTTTAACCTAAAAACTGTCCCACTTTGGGTTGCAGCAGGAATCTTTAATTCAACCTTGCCATGAACTGTAGGCACTTCTGCTTTTGTTCCAAGTGCAGCCTGAGAAAAAGTAATTGGTAATTCCAAGTAAACATCACTTCCATCACGCTTGAAAAACTCATGTTCCTCAACAAACAAACCAACAAACAAGTCTCCACTTTGTGCGCCATTGTCTCCCGCATTTCCTTCACCATTAACTCTAAGTCGAATTCCATTTTCAACGCCAGCTGGAATTTTCACGCTAATTTTTTTTCTAACACTTTCTTTTCCACTGCCATGACATGTCGTGCATGGCTTTGTAATTATTTTTCCAACACCCTTACACTTACCACAAGTAGTCTGAGTTGCAATTGTCCCCAAAATAGTTCGCTGCATTGTTTTTTGAATTCCACTTCCATGACAAGTAGTACAAGTTTGTTTACCATCTTTTTCAGTAGTTCCTTCACCACTACACTTTGAACATTTTTCAGTCTTGTTTACAAAAATTTCTTTTGTTACACCAAACGCAGCCTCTTCAAAAGAAATTGTCAAATTCACTAAAATATCTTGGCCGCGTCTACTGCGTTGAGTTTGTCTTCCTCCGCCGCTAAAAAAATCAGAGAACGATCCGCCAAAACCCATGTTGTCAAACAAATCAGAAAAATCAAAATCTTGTCCAGAAAAACCCTCAAATCCAGAAAATCCACCTTGTCCACCAAAGCGTTCAGCATTCTCGCCGAATTGATCATATTGTTGTCTTTTTTGTGGATCAGAAAGAACCCGATAAGCTTCGCCGATTTTCTTAAATTTTTCTTCAGCATCCTTATCCTTATTCACATCAGGGTGGAATTGCTTGGCTAGTTTCTTGTAAGCCTCTTTAATTTCTTCAGGCGAAGCTGACTTGCTTACACCTAACTCGCCGTAAAAATCTCTAGCCATGTTTTCCCAAGAGAACTACTATCAAAGACTATTTCTTTTCATCGCTTGAACTGATTTGGCCAGTTCACAGCGCAGTATATGGGCTATCACAGATAGCCCGGTAATTACTTATTTATTTTTTGTCTTCGCTTGCTTCAAAGTCAGCATCAACAACATTATCATCACTACCTTGACCTTGATTCATGTCTTCTTGTGAAGGCCCCTGTTGCTGGCCTGCTCCTTTGTAAAGTTCACTAGAAAATTCCTGCATGACTTTAGTCAACTCAGAAGTTTTTGCTTTAACTTTCTCTGCATCTTTTGCAGGTGAATTCAAAAGATCTCTAAGTTCACTTGCAAGACTCTTAATTTTTTGTGCTTTATCTGCAGGAACTTTTTCTTTAAGATCTTCAAGCATTTTTTCTGCACTGTAAGCTAGTGAGTCTGCATTGTTAAACAATTCAACTTCTTCTTTTCTTTTTTTGTCTTCTGTTGCAAACTTTTCAGCTTCTTGCTTCATGCGCTCAAGATCTTTCTCATCAAGTTTTTGACTTGCAATAATTTTGATACTTTGAGTCTTACCAGTTCCCATGTCCTTTGCAGTGACATGAACAATTCCATTTGCATCAATATCAAAAGTCACTTCAATCTGTGGCACCCCGCGTGGTGCTGGTGGAATTCCACTTAACTGAAATTTACCAAGACTCTTGTTGTCAGCAGACATTTGTCTTTCACCCTGCAAAACATGAATGTCAACTGCAGGCTGATTATCAGCAGCTGTAGAAAACACTTGGCTTTTTTTAGTTGGAATAGTTGTATTCCTGTCAATCAATGCAGTTCTTACTCCGCCAAGAGTTTCAATCCCTAAAGTCAAAGGAGTAACATCCAAAAGCAAAACATCCTTGACTTCGCCAGAGAGCACTCCGCCTTGGATTGCGGCTCCTTGTGCAACACACTCCATTGGGTCTACTCCGCGCTCAACTTTTGCGCCAACAATTTTTTCAACAAACTTTTGCACAATAGGCATTCTAGTTGGACCGCCAACCATAATTACTTTAGAAATTTCTGCAGGAGTTAACTTTGCATCAGCCATTGCTTGTTGCACAGGCTTTTCACACCTTTTAATTATCGGATCAAGCAACTGCTCAAGCTTTGCTCTAGTCAACTTTAATTGCAAATGTTTTGGGCCATCAGGTGTTGCTGTAATGTAAGGCAAATTAATGTCAGTCTCAGTGACTGTTGATAATTCAATTTTTGCTTTTTCACAAGCTTCTCTAAGTCGCTGTGTTGCCATTGAATCTTTCTTTAAGTCAACACCATCACTTCTCTTGAATTCAGAAACAACATAGTCAACCAAAGTGTTATCCATGTCTGTTCCGCCAAGTTGTGTATCACCACTTGTGCTTTTTACTTCAAACACACCCTGACTAAACTCCATAATAGTTACATCAAGTGTTCCGCCACCCAAATCAAACACAAGAACTTTTTGCTCTTTACCATGTTTGTCTAACCCGTAAGCCAAAGCTGCAGCAGTTGGCTCGTTAATAATTCTAATTACTTCTAAGCCTGCAATTGTTCCAGCATCTTTAGTTGCTTGTCTTTGGTTGTCATCAAAATAAGCAGGAACAGTAATCACTGCTTTTTCGACTTTGTCGCCTAAAAATTCTTCAGCATCTTTTTTTATTTTTTGCAAAATAAACGCAGACAATTGCTGAGGAGTGTATTCTTTTGCACCGGCTTTGTATTTGTAATCAGTCCCCATTTTTCTTTTAAATGCAGTAAATGTTTTGTCAGGATTACTTACAGCCTGTCTTCTTGCAGGTTCTCCAACTAAAACTTGTCCATCATTTGTAAAAGCAACAACTGACGGAAAACTCTTACCATATAATGATGCTCCTTCTGCACTTGGAACAATACGTGGCTTTCCACCCTCAAGCACTGCACATGCAGAGTTACTTGTTCCCAAATCAATTCCAACAACTTTACTCATTTACTATCCCTCCAAACCATCAATCGTCTTCATTTTTTCATGCAATTTGTTAATCTTAACTTTACTTGGCCTAAGCACAAGTGAATTCAGCAAATAACCTTTTTGAATTTCTTGTGTCACAATGTTGTCTTCTTTTTTTTCATCACTTTCACTCAAAAAAACATCATGCAAATTATGGTCAAACTTTTTACCTAACGCCTCAATTTTTTGCAAACCATGTTTTTGTAAAACAGACCATAATTGTTTTTGCAACAGCACTAAACCATTTACATGCTCCGTGTCGCCTTTTTTTTTCATTGCCTCAATTGCACCGTCAAAACTATCAAGCACAGGCAAAAAATCATTAATTACTTCTAAGCTTGCAATTTTTTTAAACTCCATTTTTTCCTTATTTGTGCGTTTTGCAAAATTCTCAAATTCTGCCTGAATACGCTGAGCCAAATCCTTAAATTCCTCTGTCTTTTGTTGTGCCTCTTTGAGCTTATTTGAAAGCTCATTGACGTTAAGGGAAGGGGTATTTTCCCCTTTCGCCTTATTGTCTCCCATTTCTTTGTGAGGTTCCATCAAAAAACACTGTGACTAAACAATTTAATCATTTACAAAGGTTTTTAAACAAAATGCTTTTATTCGTTTCTTTGCACCTTAATTATATGGAGAAAATCATAAGAAAAGCCACTTTTAAAATAGTAATTAAAAAGGTTGAAGAGCCTTTTTCAAGTGACCCTGTAGCTGAAATTGAATGGATTTGCCAGACTTTAGGTTTCTTTGAACCAATAGATAAGGACAAAACAGCAGCCTCAATCTTTAAAGAAATCTTAAAAGCCTCTGAAAACAACCAAAAACCCTTATCTTCAACTTCTCTTTCCTCAAGCCTAAATATGAGCAGAGGCTCAATAATCAACCACTTAAACAACCTCCAGCGATCCGGTCTCATAATCCGCCAAGGAAGATTTTACTACCCTCGAAGCAAAAGCGTTTCCCGTACAATCCAAGAAATCGAAGAAGATATTGACAGAATATTTGAAAAAATGAAAAAAACAGCCCGAGAAATAGACAAAGAATTTGGTATAATTACAGAAGAATAAAAATAAATTTTTCAACTCTATTTTTTCTAAGTTAAACTATTTAAACTTGGTTAGCCTTCTTTTTTCATGGTTTTAAAGAAAGTAAAAGAAATCAATGCACGCGCAAATGAAGGAATTAAACAAAAAATAAAAAACGCAAAAGAAGACCCGCGCCACCTAGCTTTGGTTTTAGTTGAACTTTTCCTAATTACTCTTCTTTTACTGTCTCTATTGTTTTTCTTTGATCCTGACTTATCTTTTCCTGATGCGAAATTTCTTCCATGGGAACTTAAACTCTTGCTTTTTCTTATTACAATTGGAATAATTTACAAGCTTTACTTGTACACTAAAGACTTTCGGGTTTCTGTACCCTAGTTTTTTTAAACCCTTTTAGACTTTAATCCAAATAGGTTTTTTTTATGAAAGAATTTAACGAAGAAAGCACAGTAGAATTTGCCGGAATACACAATATAGAAGGCTTTGACAAAGGAACAGCTTTATTGACTGCCAATAGAACCCTTGACAAAATAAAAAAAATAACCAAAGAACAAAGCAGGCTTTTGATCCATGTAAAAATGAATGAAACACAAGGCAAAGAAGGCAAAAGACAAAAATATACAATCCACTCAAAACTCTTTACCCCTGGCTCTTTTTTAGAAGCAACACACGTTGAATGGGATTTTTTAAGTGCATTACAAAAATCTTTATCCGTTTTAGAAAAAGAAGTAATTAAAAAATTCAAACAGTGATTTTCCCCGATGAACATTGGTGTATTAAAAGAATCAAAAAATAATGAAAACCGTGTAGCACTCACGCCAAGTGGCGCAAAAAAACTAGTTGAAAAAGGCCACACTGTCTTTGCTCAAAAATTACTCGGAGTAGGAAGCGGCTTTAAAGACGAAGAATACTTGGTCTCTGGCGCAAAACTTTTAGACACTCCACAAGACGTTGCAAAAAAATCCGAATTAATTCTAAAAATCAAAGAACCAATTGAAAACGAATTCTCACTCTTTAACAAAAATCATTTGCTCTTTACTTATTTTCACTTTGCATCAGGCAAAGACCTGACACTAAAAATGATTGACTCAAAAGCAACATGCATTGCATACGAAACAGTGCAGACAAGCGACGGCAAATTACCCCTCTTGGCTCCAATGAGTGAAGTCGCAGGAAAAATGGCTCCACAGATCGGTGCATATTATTTAGCAAAACCAAATGGCGGAAAAGGATTACTATTAAGCAAAGTCAATGGCGTAAAAAACTGTAAAGTAACAGTGTTAGGCGCAGGCGTCTCCGGTTACAGTGCCGCAGAAGTCTCTTACGCAATGGGTGCAGAAGTTACAATCCTTGAATTAAATGATGAAAGAATAAAAATGTTAAAACAAAAATTTCCAAACGCAAACATCCTAAAATCAATTCCACAAAACATTGAAAACGCAGTAAAAGAAACAGACATTTTAGTTGGCGCAGTTTTAATTCCGGGTGCAAAAGCCCCAAAAATAGTTACACGAAAAATGGTTTCACAAATGGAAGAAGGCTCAGTAATTGTAGATATTTCAATTGACCAAGGAGGCTGCATTGAGACAAGCAGACCAACTTCTCACTCAAACCCAATTTACATTGACGAAGGAGTAATCCATTATTGTGTCACAAACATGCCTGGAGCATTCCCACGCACATCAACACTTGCACTCACAAACGCAACACTGCCTTATGTTTTAGAATTAGCAGAAAAAGGGCTCAAAGCAACTTCAAACCAAGAACTATACAAAGGCGTCAACATGTTTAATGGAAAAATCACAAACAAAGGAGTCGCAGACGCATTCGGATTACCATTTAGTGAACTAAAAACTTTGCTTTAGGCTTTTAAATATTTTTTCATTGGCTTTTATTTATTTAAAATAAAACAATAACTAATTTCTAAACAGAAAAAACAATAAGTAAAACTAAAAGTCCTGCAAGTAAAAAGGAAAACTTTTGCATGAATTTAGTGTGTTTAATTCTTATATTTAAGGATATGCGGAATATTATATAGATTTAAAAACTAATTTTAGTAAAGCCTGACTTAATTTAAATTCTCTTTGTCATTAACATCTTTTTATGCAAATTGAATACAAGAACAACAAAATAAAATTTGAAAGGGAACTCTCAAACCTAGACAAGCTAGTACTTTCTTTTACCCACATTCTTGATAAGCACAAAATCAAGTATGTGATTATTTCTGGTTACGTTGCAATTTTGTTTGGCCGAAGCCGAAACACTGAAGACGTTGACTTATTTATTGAGGAAATCCCAATGCAAAAATTTCTTGATTTTTGGAATGATTTATATGAAACTGGATTTGAATGTATTAACGAATCCAGCCCAAAAGAAGCGTACAATTTTTACCTAAAAGAAAATACTGCCATTAGGTTTGCAGTCAAAGGAACATTCATATGGAATTTTGAGGTAAAATTTCCAAAATCAAAATACAACCGATATTCTCTTGAAAATGTAGTTGTGGTAGAATTAAATGGAAAAAAAATTAACATTTCAGAACTAGAGCTGCAGATTGCATTTAAGCTAAGTTTGGGGTCGAAAAAAGACTTTGAAGACGCAAGACACCTCTATAAAGTTTTTAAAGAACATTTAGATATAGATTTAATGAAAAGCCACATAAAAGAACTAGGGGTAGAAAATAAAGCGGGGAAAATTTTATGGAAAAAAAAGTTTTAAAGCTTACAAAAAAAGACTTGAGAGAATTAAAAGAAGAAAAAAAAAGAATTTTTAAGGAGCGAATGCGATTTATTGATTTATACACAGATTGGCTGAAAAAAACCCCAAACAAAGTCTGGAGCAAACAACAAAACAAATTAATCAATAACTACGATTAATTTCACCATTTTATTTCAACTGTGTCAGCACGAAATCGTTGAATAACTTTTGACTC
>CAYIJY010000012.1:0-5509 GCA_964363785.1 uncultured archaeon | reverse complement strand
TGTTCTCTCGCCACTCTTAAATTGAAGCAATCCAGTCCATCCGATCATTACAGAATTATCCACCGCGTACTTGCACGGGCAAACAAAAAACTTTACATTTCTCTCACTGCACATTTCACTAAACACTTTTTGCAAAGCCTTTGAACAAGCAACACCACCAGTAATCAAAATTTCTTTTTTACCAGTGAACGACAAAGCACGTTCTGTTACTTCAGCCATCATTGCATACGCTGTATGCATTAAAGAAAAACTCAAATCCTTTTCATTTACTTTTCTAATTTTCTTTTCAGCAGCAGTCTGTAAACCAGTAAACTGTAAATCCATGCCCTTTACAGAATAAGGCAAGTGAACGAATTCTTTTCCTTCAAAATACATTTCATCAATTTTTGGCCCAGCAGGAAAACCAAGTCCAAGACTTCTACCAAAACTATCAAACAAATTACCTATTCCAACATCAAGAGTCTCCCCAAGAACACGGTACTTTTTATTCTCAAGCACAAGAATCTGCGAATTACCGCCACTCACATAAACAATCACAGGGTCTTTTGCTCCGCTGAGTTTTTTTCCAAGCTCAATATGTGCCAAAGCATGGTTGACTCCAACCAAAGGCTTATTATGTAGCAGTGAGAGTGTTCTTGCGACAACAGCACTCACACGTAAACAAGGCCCAAGCCCTGGCCCCTGAGAAAAAGCAATCACATCGACATCACTGACTTTCAAGTTTGCTTCTTCAAGTGCTTTTTTCACAATGTCAACCGCATGCTCAAGGTGATGATTAGCAACATCACTTGGCTTTAATCCACCCTCTTTAGTCGTAAATTGTTTTCTTTGATCTGCCAAAATATTGCATTTATCATCAACAATAGCCGCCGCAATGGTGTGGGCTGTGCTTTCCAGTGAAAGACAAATTGTTTTTTTCATAAAAACTCAGTCATTCAAAACTTTTTTTATTTGTTTTTCTGTAATCAAACCCTTTCTGACTACAACTTTATTTTGAACATCAAAAATATTGCTTGGCCTTCTTTTAGGCAAGACACCCGCATCAACAACCAAAGAAACTTTTCCATTAAAAACTTCAAAAGCCTTTTTTCCAGAATAAGTATCAGGCTCTGTGTGCAAATTAGCCGAAGTAGCAGTAATACCGTCATTTAATTTTTCGCAAATTTTTTGCACAATTTTATTTGACGAAACCCTAAACGCAATAGTCTTTCCACCCAAATACTCAAACTTTTTTTTTGCCAAAACAATCAAAGTAAGAGGCCCCGGCATAAACTTATTCACAAGTTTCTCTGCGCCCTTATCAATTATTCCGAACTTTTTTGCAATCTTTAAGTCAGGCACAATAATTGACACAGGTTTTTGTTCAGGCTGATTTTTAGCTTTACTAATCAATCCAACTGCTTTTTTGTTTGAAGCCAAAGCAGCCAAACCATAACTAGTTTCAGTAGGAACAACAACAAGTTTTCCTGCCTTTAACTCTCTAATAATTAAGTCAAGCTCAAGTTTTTTTTTAGCGTTAATTAGTTTGGTCATAATGCAAGCACGTTAATTAAGTTGTACAAAAAGTGCGCAACAATATTTGGAATAAGCGTTTTGTTTCTTTCAAATGCCTTTGCCAAAACAAAACCAAGTACAAAAACCCCAATTACTTCCATTATCGACCCATAAAATACATGCGCCAAAGAAAAAACAGCCGTTGAAAAAAATGCGCCAGTTTGTTTAACCAAAAAACCCCTGAAAAAAATTTCTTCAGCAATAACCCTTACAACCAAAAGATAAGCCAAAAAAAATGGTGAAGACTCCTTTATTGACTGGACTTGTGCATAAATTTTCTCAATGTCATTTACAATAAAAAAACTAGCAAAAAATGCAATCAAAAAACTTAAAGCAATCAGCACAACAAGCAAAATTATTGAGTTTATTATGTCGTTTTTTGGTTTGGTAAAGTACAGTCCCAGTTCTTTAAGTGGTTCTTTTTTTTGCCAAATCAAAAAAATAATTGGAAAAAAAATCAAGGCAAAGTCAACAATGACCTGATCTATTATGCCTATCTTATTTTCCCCCTGACTTCCACTCAGTAAAACCGCACTTGCCGCAAGCAAACCTATCCTTGTGTTCAGCAATGAATACACCTGCTCCGCATTTTGGGCAAAACTTGTTTTTCTTTTGAACACTGGCTCCGCTTACATTATAATAACCGGATTTTGATGTTTTCTTTTCTTTTTTTTCAGCCATAAATCAAATCACTTTTTTTGTGCAGGCTGCTTTCTTGCAAGCCTTTTTGCTTCATGCACTTTTATTTCTTCCTCATTGACAAGCTTGTCTCTTTTCAATGCAAAAAACTTATGCATTTTTTTGAGTTTTTCTTTTGACTCATAAACAAATGCTTTTCCCTTAAATTTTTTTGCACCAAAAGAATTCGTGATACTTAATACGATTAATTTGTCATCTGAAGAATTAGTCAATGCAATCAATTTGCTTTTGACATCATTTCTTGACGGAGTGCTTTTGTCTGACTCCACTTCAAACTCTATTTCTTCCCTTTCCAAAAAAGGATTTTTTTCCTTTGAAACAATTTTTACTTCCATTTAAAATCACCTGCTAAGCCTTAACGCGTGCTTTCCCACGGTTGTAATACCCATTTTTTGTGCTATTTCAGATTTTTCTGGGTCAACTATCATTACATAACCTCTCCAAAAAGTTGTAAACGAAGTACTACCACAAACAGGACACTTGTCTCCTTCTTCAATAACTTTTCTGCATTGCCTGCAGGCTTTTGGCTGCTTCATTTTTTCTTAGCCTCCTTATTATCTTTTGCTGCAATTGGCTTTGGTGCCCCTGCTGTTTTTTGGGTTTTCATTTTTTCCCTTTTTTCCCTGATTTTTTCATCAGTTTTCTTCCATTCCTTCATGCCTAAACCAAGTTGCCTCATGGTTAAGCCAATTTTTGAGTTTGAAACATTGCCCTTAAAACTAACAGTAACAATTCTTGCCAATACATTATCTTCAGCCTTTAAAGTTTTTCCTGATTCTTTGCCAAAAAACAAACTGTTTTTTGAGTCATAATTAATGTAATCATCCATGACTTGGCTTACGTGTGCAAGTGCCTCAATTGGACCAATCCTTACAAAGCCACCAAATTCAGTTACTTGTGAAACAAACCCTTCAACAACTTCGTTAACTTCAGGTTTGTAAGTCAAGGCATTAAATTCAACAGTGTAGTAAATACCAGGGTCATTTGGAACTATTTTTCCTTCACTGACCTTTTCCACACCAAGAACAGCAACTACCAATCCAGAATCTTCATCCAAGACCCCTTCGTATTCCTGTTGTATGTTCTTTAGGATAGTTTTTTTGAGTTCTCCGCCCAATTGGTTGGATAAAACCCTTACAGTGTCATGAATTCCCTGCAATAAAAACATTTTACCACCACTCCTTTTTGTAATTGGTTTAATTCATCTTGACAAATTTTCTTTGCCTTAAAAACAATATTTTGCCGTCTTTTTCAACTATTTTTTCCAGTAGCTTTTTGTCGTTTGACGCAATAAAAGCTTGGTTTGAAAGACTTATTAATGCTTCGTCAGCCCCTTTTGCCTCTACGCTAAGTCCCTTTACATTTTTTTTTGAAAGTATATCCAAAGCCACTTTTGCGCTCTTTGACAAGGCACTTTTTCCATTACTTAAACCATAAAGCTCGTTAAAAACCTGCTCTGGGACCAAAAACTCCACTTTCCCAAACTCAGCCTTTAACTGCTCAAAAACATCAACTTTGAATTTTTCAATTGCAAGCAAAATGTTTGTATCCAAAGCAACCTTAACCAAAGGTACCATAAGCACAAAGCCTCCAGTTATTTCCATCCCTTTTACTGATTGGGACTTTATTTCCATTCTCAATCACGACAGGTGATTTTAACAAAAACTCAAACTCATTTTTTTTAGTCTGCTTAATTACAGTTCCAATGACAGTCATTGTTCCAACAGTCAAAACAACAAAATCATTTACCTTGATTTCAGGAACAGTCCTTGTAATAAGCCTCTTAATTTGTTCAACTGTGAGTTTAATTGAAGTCACTGACTGAGGCAAAACTTCGTCTGTAGCAACCATTTGTCCTTTCATTTCATCCGACTTTGCAATGTTTGGATCAAACAAAGTTTCAATTGAAATTAATCCACCAGGCCGTGCTTTTTCTATTTCGCCTTCCTCAACATGCAAACTAACTACTTTTGTTTTCAATGTTTTTCCACTCAATCCAGGAGAAACAATTATTTCCTGCCCTTTTTTTATTTCTCCCTGAATAATGCTTCCGCCAAGAATACCGCCCTTTAAGTCACTTGGTTTTGTTCCAGGCTTATTCACATCAAAACTTCTTACAACATACATTTTGAGTTTTTTTGAATCATCAAACTTTGGAGTCTTGATTGTGTTTTCAATCGACTCAATCAAAATGTCAATGTTTGTGTTAAAGTTTGCAGCAGTCGGAATAATTGGTGCATTTTCATAACCGTATTCCTTCAAAAAATTTTTTATCTGCTTGTAATTCTCAATTGCTTTTTCTTTATTCACTAAATCAATTTTGTTCTGCGCAACAACAATGTCTTTTACTCCGCTCATTTTCAATGCCATTAAATGCTCTTCAGTTCTTGGCTGCGGGCATTGTTCATTAGCAGCAACAACAAGCACAGCGCCATTCATTAACGCTGCTCCGCTTAACATTGTAGCCATCAAAGTCTCGTGTCCAGGCGCATCAACAAAACTTACTTTTCGTAAAAGAGCCGCTTCTTTTCCACACTTTGGACAAGTCTGTGAATTTCCAAAAGTAGGAGGGGTGCATTTTTCACACTTGAAAAAACGCGCATCAGCATAGCCAAGCCTAATAGAAATTCCTTTCTTTAGCTCTTCACTGTGCGTGTCAGTCCATTTTCCGGTCAATGCAAGCACAAGGCTTGTCTTACCATGATCAACATGTCCAACAAGACCAATATTTACTGCTGACTGCATTGCTTCTTTTTTCTTCATGCAAAAAAAACCTACTTTTTTTTATTCAGTGCTTTTTTTCTCCTTTCTTGAATTCTTCCTTTGACATTGCCTCAGCAGCCTGTGCAGTGCCTGCTACTTCAAGGGATTGTTTTATCATTTCCTCTTTAATTGATGCAGCACTCTTTTTTCCTTCTTCTGGTGCAATCAATTCACTCAAAGACATTTGCCCATAATTAGTTACAAGCAAATTCACCTGTGAAGTTTCATTGCCAATTACGTTTCCTGCTCTTGAAACCCTTTTTTTTATTCCTTCTTTTTTGTTTTCAGTCAAAAAAACTTTCCTTCTTGCAGTTCCCTGCAAATCATTCTTCATTGGAAAACCCTGCTTGTCAGAGCCACCGACAATTTTTGCCTCATAGCCCCCCAAACCAAATTCTGAAAGCGAAACTTTTTCGCCAATTTTTTTTCCAACCAAAGAATTACCATCCTCGACTGTTTTTCCATAACTTTTCTTATTTTTTGAATCATTAAT
>CAYIJY010000011.1:10584-14629 GCA_964363785.1 uncultured archaeon | reverse complement strand
GGATGCTATAATCAATTGCTTTTTGGAGTGTAGTGCTGTTTGCGACTTCTATAAGGTCAACGCAGTTCTTCATTATGTTTGCGCCTATTCCAATGTCAAGCCTTGCTGTTTCAAGTTCAGAGTATGATAATAATTCTCCGTAATGCGGGCTTAATGGGCATGCAAGTATTTCTTGCGGGGAGATTGTTTTTGGGTCATTATCTATGTTGCAGTAATATCCAAAAACTAGGTCATGCATTTGCATTAATTTATCTTCATATGATGCACAGACTAAGTAGCCTATGTTTTCAAGGTAGTTTGTTCTGTTTTCGTCTCTTGGGACTGTTGAGCCTGGTGTTGGCAAATAACCAAATCGAACTTGCAGGTTTTCTTCGTCCTTGAATTTGTCAAGTGCTGCATCCAAGTATGGTTTTAGTTTTATGCTGATTTCACCAAATGGGTCGTCAAGTATGTCAACTTTTATCGAGTCATCCGTAACATTGCAGTCGTTTTCCTGTGGTGAAACTAGGTATTCTCGTGAATAAATTTTTGTTTGGTTTAAGTTTAATTCAGGTATAACATATTTTCCGTTTATTCTTGCAAATGATTGTGTCATTGCCTGTGTTAATTCTGCGTTCTTTATTTCTGAAATGCTGATTAGTGCTGTTGGGAGTATTTTGACTTGGTAAGTTGCAAGTGCTTTTATTCCTTGTTCGGAATGTATGGAGATTTCTTCAACTTCATAACCAATTTTTTTTTCTAAAAGCACATCAATTATTGTGTTGTATTTTGAGCAGATTGTGCAGTTTTCGTCAAGCAAAAGTGTTACTTTTACTTTGCCCTGCATTGAGTTTGTGTCAATATCGTCAATTGGTGGCTGGTTTGGCTGTATTGAAATATAGTATGCAATTCCTCCAAACAAGCCTACTGTAACAAAAAGAATAATCAGGTAAATTGGAATGTCTTTAAACAAGCCATTTTTGGTTTCTTTTTTTTCATTTTCTTGGCTTTGGTTTTCTTCTTTTATGTCCTGTTTTTTTGTTTTTTCTTTATTGTTTTTTGCTGCTTTTTTTGCCATCAAAAATCCACTTAAATTTTTTAACCGGAAAAAATTATAAAGCCTAGTTTTTGTTTAAATCTGGTTGGTTATTTATTTTTTTGGCCATTAATTTAGTTTAGGGTTGGTTTTGTTGTTTTCTGATGCTCATTGCCATTTGGATTTTTTTGACGATTATAAAGCTGTTTTAAAGAGGGCAAAAAATGAAGGTGTTGGTTCTGTTTTTTCATGTTCCACTGATTTTTCCTCAATGAAAAAGCATGCAGAGTTTTTTTTGCCATTAAAAGAGGTAAAGGTTGCTTTGGGTATTCATCCTGTTGATTTGCTTAAAATGAGTGATTTGCAAATCAAGGAAGGAATGGCTTTTTTGCGTGAAAAAGCACCTAATGCAAGTGCAATTGGTGAAATTGGGTTAGATTATAAATATGGCAAAAAAAAGAGTGAGCGAGACTTACAGGAAAAATATTTTACAGAACAGGTAGAAATTGAACTTGAAAATAATTTTCCTATTGTGGTTCATTGCAGGTATTCTGAGGAAAAAACATTTCAGCTTTTGGAGTTGCTTGGAGCAAAGAAAGTTCTTCTTCATTGGTTTACAAACTCCATTGATTTTGTAAAGATGGCGTCTAAAAAAAATTATTTTATGTCTGCTGGGCCTTCAATTTTTTCACAGGAGTCTGCTCAAAAAGTGGCTAAAGAAATTCCACTTGACTTGCTTTTGCTTGAAACTGATGCGCCTGTGTCTTTTGATGGCATGCAGTCTGAGCCTTCTTGGATTCCAAAGGTGGCTCAAAAAATAGGTCAATTAAAAGAACTGAGTTTAACTGAAGTTTCAAAGGCAACTGAAAAAAACTATGAAAAACTCTTTTAAGCACGCATGAATTTAAAATCCTGTTCTAGGAAACTTGTTATGTAGTGAGTCAAAATGGCTTTTGAAACAATTTTTTTGGTTGTACTGATTTTTTCACTTGTGTTGGGCAATGCTCTTTTGAGTTTTTTTTCAATCTCAAAAAGGTCTTTGGTTGCTTCAAATTCAATGACTTTAGTGCCGCTTTTGTCTTCAAATGAAAAAACCCAAAGTGCAGATTTGCATTCTGGTTCATTTAATAATAAAATTTTTCTTTTGGCAAAGCAAATAAGTGTTTTGAATGAAAAGGTTTCAAAGTTTGATGATTTCAAGCAAAACATCCGCATTGAGATTAAGGCCTTAAGTGAAATGATGGAAGAGTTTATGGAAAAACAAAAAAAAGGAAAAAACAATGTTAAGTCTCAGCCAAAAGAACAGTCAAAAGAGGATCAGCTTTCTACTAAGGACATGCATAAAATAATTTTTAATTCACGCTGATTTTTGTTTCCAGGTTTCTCTTTTTTTTGAGTCTTTTGAGTTTTCCCTCAAAAATTTTGCACTGATTGATGCAGCGCCTACAATTGGTTCTAAGTCATCTGCTTTTGGAATGAATTCAATTTCTTTTTTTGTTGTTTTCATTGGGTTGCCGTCAACTACAATTCGTGGTTTTTCTTCAAAGTCCAAAAAAACTTCTGTTGTTTTGTCAATTATTTTTGATTCGATTTCGTTTAGGTTAAAGCCTTTTTTTCTGAGTCGGTCAACAAATTCTGCGCTTAAACTAAAGCTTGCAATTGCCAAGGCATTTTTTGTAACATTTTCAAACTTTTCATTGATTTTTTTTGTTTTTTTTGAATCACGGTTTTCGCGCATTAAGTTTGAGTCACCAAGTACTCCGGCGATTACAAATGGCCCAAAGTTTTCTCCTCTTCCTGATTCATCAAACCCAAGAACAAGTTCTTGAGTAAGGCCAAGTTTTTCAAGCAGATTTTTTTTTGCCTCTTCTTCTTTTTTTCCCTGTATTACGGTTTTGCCTGAAGAGTAAACCACAATTACGTTGTCTTTGTCCTTAAATCGTGCGTGTTCGTACTGGCTTGTAACAGGTATTTTTTGGAATTCACTTAACGTGCTTTCAAGCAAAGTCAAGTGTTTTTTTTGGAAATTAAGTGTAATTGACATTCAAAAGAAGTATATTAAAAGATTTTTTAAATCAAAGCCAAAAAAAAAGAAAAAAGTAAGTGGAAATTTTATTCCACTACAATGATTTTTCCAAACATTTTGAATACAGAGTGCTCATGGTAACCCCATTCTCCGACCTCATTAAAGGTAAATGAATAGGTTTCACCTGGTTGTATTGCCCTGCATGCATCAAAAATGTTTGCTTCTTCTTCAGTGCCACATTTCTCGATGCCTGACCCTGGGTATACTGTATGTGTTGGGTGCTGTGCAGTTGCCGGCCAGTTTCCTGCTGTGCTGTTATTTGTCCATGTTACTGTGCTTCCTTTTTTGATTGTAACCGTTTGCGGGTCATAACCTGTGTCAGTTATTGAAACTGTAAAATTTCCAACGGTTAATTCTTCCTGAATGGCATCATCAGTGCCTTCCGCTGAGTCACCTTCCAAAGAATCATTTGTTGCGTCGTCTTCCGTTGCATCTGTTGTGTCGCTGTTGTCACTTGATTCTATTGCATCATTATTCTCATTGTTTGTGTTGTTTGTTGCATTTCCAGTTGGCGGGCTTTGTGCACAACCACTTAAAAGCAAAACAAGCACAATAAATCCAATTCCTAAATAACTTATTTTCATTTGTGTTCACCCCTAAAAGTTTGTTTTAAAAAAAAGATAATTAATACTAATTTTATGCAAGCAGTTTATAAATTATAATGCGTTTTTTTGAAAAAAAACTGGTTTTTTATTTTTGATATTATTCCTGTTCATCAATTGCTTCAGGTTCGCCCGCAAAACTTATTTCAATTGTAAAAGGCTGTTCATCTGCACCGTTTTCAATTAACTCAAATAAATCATCAACGTTTAACTCAAATGAAAAGCCGCTTGAGTTTTCAGTGGTTTCAAAAAAATAAAGGTCAATGTCAATTGGAATTTCTTCATCTTGGCCATTTATTTTTGCAATTGTTGTAATGTCATCTGCCTGTGCGTTTTCGATTG
>CAYIJY010000011.1:5828-10574 GCA_964363785.1 uncultured archaeon | reverse complement strand
TTTTATTGTTTCAAAGCCGTGTTCCTGTCTGTATTCAAACGGAATTAATGTGATTTCGTTGCCCAAAAAATATGCGTTTTCCAAAAAAATTGTGCTTAATGAAAGCCCCTGATAACCATCAACTAGCAATACTTGTTCGTCTGTGAATTCTTCATCTTCTCCCAAGACCTTGTTTTTAATTTGCGGATTTTCTTCAAATATGCTTTTTACTGTGTCATTGACTTGTTCGGTGAGCATTTCATGTTCTGTATTGTAAGTTGCAAGCAGCACTACTGGGTCTTCAGTTAAAGGCTGGAATCCCTGTACATCAAGGACTTGGACAAGGACTTCTGTGTCTTCGTTTTCTTGAAAGCTAAAAAGTTTTATTGCTGCATGTGCATTTTGGTACTGCAGG
This sequence comes from uncultured archaeon, assembly GCA_964363785.1. Taxonomy (GTDB): domain Archaea; phylum Iainarchaeota; class Iainarchaeia; order Iainarchaeales; family GW2011-AR10; genus JACQJF01. The sequence goes on along the minus strand of CAYIJY010000011.1, from coordinate 10,180 downwards.
AAACCGTGTTCATTTTGCAGTTGTATTTCCTGTTTTTTATTCACTAAGCTTATTTGCCCGTTTTTCTTTGCAATCTCTCCGGTAAGAATAGGGTAACTCAAGAATTCAAAGCTGTTGAAATTTGACGGGATTTTTCCGTAAACTGCAATCCTGTCAAAACTGCTTGGGTTTTCCTTTACATTATAGGTTGTTTTTTTGTAAGTGCCTGTCTCATCTATTTGTGTGATTGAAATTATTTCTTTTCTTTGGCTTGTTGAAGTATTCTCAAGCACTACACTGTATGAGTCAAAGTAAAATGTTTTTGTGTTTGGCGGGTTTGGACTATCTGCCTTTGTAAACTCAAGGTTTTGAAGGTCTAATGCAAAATTGTATGAGTCATCAAGGTTTTTTGAAACCCGAATGCTTCCTGTTGTGTCCAAATACTTTGGGTATGGGTGTTCATCGCCACTTAGTGTGACTATTTGTGTTATGTATTCTTTTCCGTTTATTGTTTCAGGCGCTGACCAGTTGGTTGAGAGTTTGCCCTGCATTACTTCTCCTCTTGACACAGCGCCAATGTTTTGGCTTGGAGAGATTTCAACAACAACTCTGTCAAACTCATAAATACTGAACTCTGGTGCTTCTTCTAGTTTTTCTGGGTTGCTTGTTTTTTGGATTGGTTGGCCGTTAAATTTTTTTAGAACAATTAAGTTTGTGTCTAATTCTTGGTCATCAGCAATTTCATTTTTGTCAAGCATTATTATGCTTGACAAGTAAAATCTTTCTTTGTAAGCGTTTTTTACAAAAGGGAATTTCTTTTCAACTATAGTTGCATCGCTTTTTGCGAATTTTCCTGCCTGAATGTTTTTTGTTTCTTCTTCGGTAAATGGCTTGTCTTTTCCGAGGAAAAACATGCCATTTATTTCTATTTTTGGAAAACCAATACTGACTTTGTTTGCTTCAATGTCCATTGTTGCTTGTTTTTGTGAGTTTCGTAAATTGCTTGGAATGTTCACTATTGTTGATGGATCGCCTACAATGTAATTGTAGACATTTTCGTTGTTGAAGATTATTGCGCCGTTTAAGTAATCCATAAAAGATACTCCGATGCTTGGGCGTATGTTTTCTGAAAACTTTTGCGGGATTACACTGTATACTTGGTTTGGGTTTTGCTTGTAAAGCGTGTCAATTATTTGTGCGTTGTCAAGCGCGCCTGCGTTTTGTGTTGATACAATCATGTTTGAACCAAATTGCAATCCGTTTGTGTTTAATTCCTTTATTGGGTTGCAAAACCTTTGGTTTGAAATTTCAAATCCATCTCCATGCACTAAACAACTGCCTGCAGCAACATCAAATATGGTTTCATCTTCTGCAAATTGTGAAATTTTAAACGAATTATCCTCTCCGTCAAAGTCTGGTGAATATCCTGTGAAAATAAATTGCCGCCTAATGAATGCATTATTTTTTTCCTCTTCACTTAATTCTGGTGTTCCTGATGAGCGGTAAATTCTTTGGGTGCCTTTAACGTATGCATAACTTGGTTGTTGCTGTGCAAGTTTTTTTGCATTGTCAAAATAAGCATTGAGGCTAGGGAGCTCTGAGCTTGTGATTCTGCCTACTGACAATTCAATGTATGGGTCGTCATCAATGTTTCCGTAATAAACAGAGTCAAGTGACTGGTCTTTGTGTTCATCGTCAAGCAGGCCGTCTTTGTCCTTTAATGGAATGTCATTTTCAGAGCCTATAATGAGTAAATGTGTAAAGCCACTTGTTCTTGCGTATTCTTTCGTTATGCTTTCTTTTACTTGTCTTGCACTTGCTTGTGAGCCCGTTGCGCCTTCCCCAATGACTACTAGTGTCGGGTCGCTTTGTAGAAAAACTGTGTTATTTTCTTTTGCAGATAATTCTGCCTGTGTTTCTTCAAGTGCAATTATGCTCCAGCCTTTTTTTAGGGCAAGGTTGTTTACAAAGTCATCAAGGTCACTTGCTTTTTTTTTGTAAAGAATTGCCCCAGATTCATTTAGGTTGATTTTTAGGTTGATTGTTTGCTTTGAGTTTTCAAATGGCGGGCCATAATCAAGCTCCAAAATTCCTTCGATTGTTTTTGGGATTAATTTTTTTTCTTCAAAATAACTTGAAAAATCAATTGCCAAGTCAAGTGTGAATGGGTCTGTTGTGCCAAGTTCAGCGTATTCAATGTCTGCTTTTACCTGTGCCGGGTATGCTTGCTCTTCGCTAAATGCAATTGTTTTTGGCGGAAGCACAACGGTGTATTCTTTGTCTCCAAGTGTTGCCTTTAAGGGCCTCAGGATTTCTAATTGTTGAAATGTTGACTTGTTGTTTGGAGTTAATCCTAGTTCAATTTCTTTTGGTTCTATTGGTTCAAGCACAGTGTCAGGCGGCAAGGGGGTAATTAATGTGATTTCTTTTACTGCACTTGCTTGGCGAAGATCCCTTGCAATCACCTTGTAAATTCCATCTCTTGCTTGTTCATTGTTTTTTGTTTTTAGGTTCCATTTTTTTTCAGTTGTAAAATTATTGTTTTTTGCAAGTGAAATGTTTTCAAATTTGAGTACTTCGATTTCTGTTGAGCCAATTACTTGCGCAATAATTATTTCGGCATTGGCTTGTTTGTTTGAAGAAAGAGTTATTGTTGCTTTAGAGTTTTCTTCCTTAATAATTGTTTGCGGCGAAATTGCAATTTCAAAAATTGGCGGAGTCAGGTCAATTGGTCCGCCTTTCCCGCCGCCTATTTCGTTGTTGCCGTTAGAGCCGTTGTTTCCTGTATTTGGGTTGTTTGTCTTAAACAGGTTTGGCGCTAAAAAAAATCCAGCCAAGCCAATAATCAAAAGCAGGATTGGCCACATGTCTTTTACTTTGCCTTTTTGCATTAATTACCTTCAATACTTAGTTTATTCATTAATATAATTATTTAGTTTTCTTTTATCATTTATTTAGTTTTCTTTTATCATTTCAAAAAGCAGTCTTACTCCAAAGCCTGTTGCTCCAAGTTCTAAATAAGCTCTTGGTGAGTCATCTAAGAATGCAGTTCCGGCAATGTCTAAGTGTAAAAATGGTTTGTCTTCGACAAAGTTAGTCAAAAATGCTGCTCCAAAAATCATTCCGTTTGTCTTTGCCTTGTTTACTGAGCGTAAGTCTGCTCTGCTTGATGCTTTTGGCTCTGCAAGGTAGTAGTCAGTTAATGGCATTCTCCAAACCAGCTCTCCTGTTTTGTTTGAAGCGTTTATGATTTTTTCATTTATTTTTTCATCAGTCAAACAGTATGGTGCAACTGTTGTTCCAAATGCTCCTCTAGCGCTTCCAGTCAAGGTTGCAATGCTTACAAGAAGTGATGGTGAAAAGTTTGTTGCAGCAAAGTACAAACAATCTGCAAGGACTAGTCTTCCTTCTGCGTCAGTTGAATTGTTTTCAATTGTGAGCCCTTTCATTGAAGTTAGTACGTCGCCTGGGCGGTAAGCTTTTTCCCCGATCAGGTTTTCTGTGATTCCCATTATCCCGACAATGTTTTTCTTTAACTTTAATTCTGCTGCAGTTTTTAGCACGCTTAAAACTGTTGCTGCTCCTGACATGTCATAACGCATGGTTTCCATTCCGTCACCAGGCTTTAAGTCAAGGCCGCCTGTGTCAAAGCAAATTCCTTTTCCAACTAAAACAATTTTTTCTTTGCCACTTGGATTGCCGTTCCATTCAAGCACAACCATTCTTGGTGGCGTGGTGTTTGCCTGTGCAACAGCCAAAAGGGCGTTCATTTTCATTTTTTTTAAGTCATTCTCGTCATACACTTTTATTTTCAGGCCTGCGTGCACTGCAATTTTTTGCGCCTGTTCTGCTAAATAGACTGGCGTGACTAATTCACTGTTGTCATTTATCAGGTCGCGTGCAATGTTTGTGTTCTCGCAAAGCAAAAGCGTTTCTTCAAGGCTTTTTTTTTCTTCACTTGAATAATCCGCAATTAATTCTATTTCTTCAACCAAACTTTTTTTTTCATCCTGTTTTGTTTTGTATTTTTGGAAAGAATAATTTGCAAGCACGCATGCTTCGACAATTGCGCGGCTGGCGTCCTGCATGCTTAGGTTGTCAAGTTTTTGGATTAAAAAACTGATTCTTTTTGTTTTCAGTGCCTGTGCGTACCTTGATGCAATTCCTGCTGCATTTCTGACTTTTTCCGTGGCAGTGTTTTTTTCGCTTACTCCAACAAGCAGGAACCTGTCAAATCCCCTCCAGCCGTTTATGAAAAAAAGGGTTTGCGTTTCTTTTCCTTCGAATTTTTCTCGATCCACTATTTCCGCAAGGTCAGCAAAATCTGTTTTTAGGTTGTCAGGCAATGATTGTTTTGAAACAAGTTGCACTCC
>CAYIJY010000011.1:0-5728 GCA_964363785.1 uncultured archaeon | reverse complement strand
CAATTAAGAAAACACCTAAAATAATTTAAACCAATTCAGCTTTTGCCTTATTTTCAAAAGTAAACTTATTTAAACTTGGCAGAACTAATATTAATTTCAAGTATGAGGAAGAATTTACTTGCAACTGAAGAGCTTTTGGTTGTGTTGGCTTTTGGTTTTGTTGCGGCTTTAATGCTTTTTTTTTACGTTCCGGATTTTCAAAGCATTGGGTTGGCTACATCCCCGCTTTTAAAGGCAGGAACAAAGCTTGGTGTCTCCAGTCCAAGCGTTAACCCAGTAATAGTTGATGGGCCAAGCATCGGCATTGGCGGTCCAGCCGGTTCAACTTGTGGCAATAATATCTTGGATGCGCATGAACAATGTGATGGTATTCAGTTTAGGCTTTATGGAAACGGCGTTAACCAGTGCACAGCTTATGATTCTGTTGCTTTTACTTCTGGTAATTTAATTTGCTTTGGTCCAAATGACCCTTTTGGAAGAAATTGCCAAGTCAGTGCAGTGGCTTGTGATGGGCCAGTGAATGCAGATTTTTTGGTTTACAAAAGAGTTTCAGATTCTCTTTGGCAGGAAGTAAACTTGCTTACTCAAGAGCTTGAAGTAAATACTCAGTATTTTTTTGACGGCACAGTTTCTGTGGGTGAAAATTATGAAAATGCAGCCTTATCGACATGGAATTTTGGCGCAGGATTAACCAACGAAGGCATAATGATAAGCCGCGAGTTTTATGCTCCAGGGACTTATGGAGTGACTTTGACTCTGAATGATGGGCAAGGCAATTCAGATCAAGTGGCAAAGAATGTTGTGGTTGGAAGCGGTGGAGTTTGTTCAGGTGTAAATGGTTCTTGTGATTCTTCCTGCACTTTAAGCCAAGAAGAATTGCTTTATTCAGCCGGAAACTCAACATGTTTTGGCGGCACAGTTTGCTGTGTTCCAGCTTATATTATTGGTGCATCAGTGCGAACAGTGAATGTCAATGGAGTAAATGTGGCAATGCAAGTGGTTTTGCAAAATGGCTTTGAGCAATATGCTGACTTAAAGTTAAATGGCGCAGTAAAGAGGATTTGGAGCGGTAACTTAAATCAAGATCTTTATTTTGGCGGCTGCTCTGTCAGGGTTTTGCAAAGTAATTGGAGCGGCGACCCGCCTTTATTTGTTTCAATGGTGACAAGAGTTTGGGGTTGCAGCCAGCCAATAAATATTTGCGGAAACCTGCTTCTTCAACAAGGCGAACAATGTGATGGTCCAGTGCTTGGCATTGAAAACTGTCAATTGGCTGGCTTTGATAATGGAAACATTTCATGCAACACTTCAACCTGTACACTAAACACTTCTTCCTGCACATCAGTTTGTGGAAACGGTGAAAAATCCCCCACAGAGCAATGTGATGATGCAGGGCTTTGCGCTGATAGCATTACCTTATGCACAAGCAGTGTATCCTGTGCTGAGAATGGATCAAGCGGACCATGTACTCCAAGAAGCGGTGACGGCTGTAATGCTCAATGTGTAACTGAGCATTGTGGTGATGGAACGATAAACAATGCAATTAATGGGGTTGCTTCAGAGACATGCGATGACCATAACTTGGTAAATGGTGATGGATGCAATTCACAATGCAGTATAGAATATTGTGGTGATGGAGCAGTTAACAACAATAATAGTGAAGAATGTGATGATGGTAACAACGTCAATGATGATGGCTGTTCAAGTGTTTGTGATATTGAACAAGATCCAGTCTGTGGAAATGGTGCGCTTGAGGAAGGCGAGCAATGTGATGATGATAATACAAACAATAATGATGGTTGTTCTTCGACTTGCCAGATAGAAGGCCCACAAAGCTGTGGTAATGGAGTTATTTCTTTAGGCGAGCAATGCGATGATGGCGGCGTTTGCCAAGGTGATGGGCAAACTTATTGCACTAATGGCTTGGTTTGTGGGCAGGCGGGTGTGCCAGGGCCATGTGTTCCAGTTAGCGGTGATGGCTGTTCTGCAGCATGCCAGAATGAGTATTGTGGTGACGGAATTGTGAACAATGCAGATAATGGCGTTCCAACCGAGCAGTGTGATGATGGTAACCAAAACAATAATGATGCATGCAGCAATACCTGCCAGATTCAATTGGTTGCGGGTGTTTGCGGTGATGGCGTGCTTAATCTTTTCGAAGAATGTGAAATAGGCAATCTTGGCGAGTTTGGCAATGGCGTCAATCAGTGTGATAATTATAGTTCGGCATTCACAAGTGGCAATCTTTTGTGCTTCCAGTCTAATGACCCAATAAGCCGAGGCTGTACAATTAATTATTTGAGTTGTGACGGTCCATTGAATGCAGATTTCAAGATTTATGGTTATGTCACTCCAACGACATTTGAAATAATTAACCCTTTAATGGAAGATCTGTCTGTAGGGGAGCAATATGTTTTTGATTCAGCATATTCTGTTGGGGAAACTTCTGCAAATTGGGACTTTGGTGCAGGTTCTCTGGAGAACGGCATAGCTGTATTCTATACATTTGATTCGCCAGGCGTCTACAGTGTTGTTCTGACTGCGTTTGACGGTGAAGGCGGAAGCGACATACAAATAAAGCAGGTAACAGTGACAAATTAAAACGCACTCTTGAATGTATTTAACCAGTCTAAAAGTTTGTTTTTGCGTTTAATTCCAGGATTCTTTTTTTATTATAATTTTATTTGTTTTGCTTAATTCATCCAATATAATTTTTCTTGTTTCTTTTTCTAGCGCTTCAGGCGGGATGATTCCTTTTGATTTAATTGAAGGTGTTGCCAATGCAAATATTTTGGCGCAGAGGGCTGTTGGGTATGATATAAAGTTTGCATTAAAGCCAAGTTTGTTGATTTCTGTTTGGTTTGGAAATGATACAAAATACCTGATTGTCTTTTTTTCTCCATTTATTTTTCCACTTGTCTCAACAGCAAAAGCAAACTGTGCTTTGGCTATTTCTGGATCTTTATTATTTAATTCTGCACTTGGGAGAATCTTGTTTACAAATTCAAATGGAGATATTTCAATTCCTTTGAATTTCATTTTCTTTTTTGATATCAATTCAAGTTTATATAAAAATTTGTGTATGTCTGCTTGGTCATCGAAATCCTTTATGTCTATGTTTTTTAATTTTATAAAAAAAGGCAGTGTCCCTATTTCGTCCTGGCAAATAAGGGTTACTTTTTTTTTGTTGAATGGCTTTGGGAAATCATATTCTTCTTCCCCCGAAAATGGCTCCATAATCCTGAATTTTCCGTTTTTGTATACAAGCGGTTTTGAATTGATTTCATCAAGCAGTGATTCTTTTGACCACGCAAAATGGAGTTCGCCTGTTCCTGAATAATCAATTAACCTGATTTTGACGTCATCAACCTCGTCAAACTCATCTGCGCTTTCTTTGACAAAAATGTTTGTCATGCCGGGTGAAACTCCCGACTCAATTAAACCAAGCAGGTTTTTTTCTTTGAATTTTTTATCAAAATCAAACTGCTCAATTTTGTAGGGGCTCAAAGCATTTTTATCTTTGTCCGGTTCCCATGCTGCCGCCATGTCTAAATAATTTATTCCTGATTTTGTGCATTCTTCAAGTATGCTTGGGTTAAATTTTGGGGAGCATGCATTCACCACCAAATCCGGGCTATGTTTTTTGATTAGTTGTGAGAGTTGTTTTTTGTTTTTTAGGTTTATGTTAACTTTGTACATTTTTCCTGATTTTTCTTCCTTGCTAAAGTTTATGTCGGCGCAAATCACTGCTTTTACTTTGTCTTCTTTTTTCAATAATTTTGTTAAGACTGAGCCTACTGCTCCGTGTCCAAGCACCAAAATTTTCATTAATTAATCACTTTTCCATTTTCTAAAATGTTCATGCTTTTTTTTCTTAGTTCCTTAAAAAAAACTTGTGGTTCAATTCCAATTTCGGGTGAAAAACTTCCCTTTTCTGTTATAATTCCTTTTTTTATCATTTGTGCAAGTATGCTTGCAGGAAAACCAGTGTCAATGTTGCATCCTGCTTCCTCCCAGCCTTTAACTGGCGGAACAATGCATTCCATTAGGATTTTTTTTATTTTATTGTTTTTTTTGCCTGTCACTCTAACCCAGAGGTTTTCTTTTTCAGTGTATCCTTTTGGCGGTTTTATTTTTTTGAGCATTTGCGTTAAAAATTTTATTGGAATTATTTTTGTTCCAAAGTAGTCTACTTCTTTTTTGTTTGCAAAACCAAGTTTAATTAAGCTTACAATCATTTTGAAGGAGTGGTCCGGAAACCCTGCGTAAAATTTAATGTTTTTTAATCCTTTTTTTCCAAAGTAATGCAAAAATGTGTACTGTTCAGGATGCCGCACAAACATTTCCTCTTCCCTGCCAATAAAACGGTGATTTTCTTTTATAATGTTTTTCAATGGAATCTTGTATTTAAAATGCTTATTTTTGACGATTGGTGCGCGATCAGTGAATTCTTCAATAATGCTTTCAATCGAAAACGGAACTACAAACTCTTTTTTATTTGAATCCCACGCAAACCCAACATCGACATCTTGTATTGAATCAAATTTAGAGGCAGCATGTCTTAACATAATATTTCCTATTCCCGGCACAGAGCCTATGCCGGTAATGCCGGCAATTTTTTTCTTTTTCATAATGTTGTTTAGCGAAAATTGTTTTTTTGTTACGGGAATTTCAGAGCCAAGGTCTATGCAGTTTACTCCGAGTTTGGCGGCAACCTTAAAAACTTCATAATTCCAGTTGCCTTCCATGCAATTTACGACAACATTTGACTTTGAGTGCTTTATGGCGCGATAAATTGTACTGATTTTTGTTGCTTCAATTTTTCGAAATGCTGTGGATTTGTATGCTTTTAAAAAATGCAAAACTCTTGATTTATCGCGTCCACACAATAGTACTGAATAACCGTTTTTTAGCAGGTCTTTAACTACAATTCTTCCCTGCATTCCTGTTGCGCCCAGTACCACAAAATCAAAAACTACAATTTCACCTATTTTAATTATTGAACTGTTGTATAAAAAGTTTCCTTTTAATAAAAAATTAGGTTAATTTGCCAATTTTTTTTTTAGCTTATGGCTTGTTGCTTTAAATCAAGAACATTTTGATTAGGCCAAGCGGGGTTGCAAGGTTTTTCATTGCATTTTCCTGGACTAGTGTGTGTGCAAGGAATTCCCGGACTTCGCTTTTTTTGGCGGCTTTTCCAACCATTAAGTTTAACAGCCACTTGTGGCTTCCAAGCCTTTGGAGTTTGTGGCTTGTTGCAAGTTCTGCGCCCAGTGTTTTCCAGACGTTTTCCTCGTATTGAGCCAAGAATCCTTGTGAAAAGTTTTTCTCTTTAAATGCCCTATCTATGACTTGGGACGCGAGTTTTGCCGAAGTCAATGCGTTTCCTACGCCTTCGCCTGTAAATGGGTCAATTAGTGATGCAGCGTCCCCCAAGAGGACTGCTCCGTTGAATGCAATTTTTCTTTTTTTTGAGCCAAGCGGCAATGTCCAGCCCTTGACTTTTCCAACTAGTTTTGCGTTTTGAAACCTTTCTTTAAACAACTTGTTATTTTCAATTGCTTTGTACATTGTTTTTTCTAAATTGACTTTGTTTTTGACTAGGTCAGAGAAAAGCATGCCTATTCCGACGTTTGATAAGCCGTTTTCCAGTGGAAAAATCCAAAAGTATCCCGGCATTACTTCGTCAATAAAGTGAATTTCAATTGTGTCGTCAAGGCCGGTAACA
>CAYIJY010000010.1:0-15809 GCA_964363785.1 uncultured archaeon | reverse complement strand
CCTTTTCCTTCATTTAAGTCAGTTTCAAATGCAAATTCTCCGACAAGAAAATTTTTGTTATGCTTTTTCTCAACGTTTGCCTTCACTAATGCGTAGTCACTTACAAATTCACGCACAAAACTATTTTTTGGGCTTGAAAAAATCTCGCTTGGCAAACCAATCTGTTCAACTTTCCCTTCATTTAAAACCATTATTTTATCCGACAAAAAAAACGCCTCATCAATGTCATGAGTAACATACACAGTTGTGACTTTAAGTTCCCTCTGGATTTTTTTAATCAAAACCTTTAATTTCTCCCTAAGCCGCGCATCAAGTCCATTTAATGGTTCATCCAAAAGCAATATTTTTGGCTCAATTGCAAGGGCCCGTGCAATAGAAACCAGCCTGCTTTGCCCTCCGCTAAGACCACTTACTTTTCTTTCCTCAAAGCCATTTAAACCCACCATTTCAAGAAACATTTTTGCTTTCTCACTAGCGTTTTTGTCCTTTCTTATTTTTGGCCCAAAAGCAACATTCTCAAGAACATTCAAATGAGAAAAAAGACTGGCATTCTGAAACACAAAACCAATGTTTCTTTTTTCAGGGGCAACATCATTAATTTTTTTGTCAGAAACAAAAACACTCCCGCTTTTAATTCCCTCAATTCCTGCAATTGCCTTTAAGATAGTGCTTTTGCCGCTGCCTGTAGGGCCAACAATGGAAAAAAATTCACTGCTATTTACCTCAAAAGAAATATTCTTTAGCTCCCATTCCCCAAATTTAACGCAAACTTTCTGCAGCCTTAAATCCATTTTACACCACTTTTCCCAATTGTTTTTTCAATTACATAAAAAGAAATTCCTGAAAAAAATATTAGAATTAAACCCATTGCACAGGCAGCCTGAATATTATACACTGACAAAAACCTTTGAATATAGACAGTCATTGTTGCAAACTTTCCCTGCGACAAAAGCATGACCAATCCAAGCTCCCCAAGTGAAATTGCGAAAGAAAAACTTGCAGCACTTGCAACCGCACCCTTTATTTGCGGCAACTGAATAAGCAAAAAATTTTTGAGTGGACTTGCTCCGCTTACTGTTGCAGCAAAAACCGTTTCACGCGAAATTTTGTTTAAAGCATGAGAAATTATTTTGTACGCAAAAGGAAAAGCAATCACTGCATGGCCAAGCGGAATAAACCAAAAAAAATTGCTTGAAAAACCCAAAATATACCCAAACCCAAGCATAACACCAGATACAGCCAAAGACGAAATAACAAGCCCCTCAATCAGCCAATTGTTTTTTCTCTGCAAAGAAAAAGAAAGCATTAACCCAAACAAAACCGAAAAAAATGCAGCAATCAATGCAAAAAAAAGACTGTTAAATATGCTTCCAAGTGCAGTGTCTCCTGTAAGCGTGTTTTTTCCTGAAAAAATTTCTTCAATTACACTTAAAGAAAAACCATTTTGTGTGCTTACAGAAAACAAAATTAAAGCCAAAACAGGAACTGCAATTGTTATACCTAACATCAAAGCAAAAACTTTGGAAACAACTCCTGCCTTTGATTTTTTTCCTTCAAATTCCTGTTCAACAAAATTCTTTGAAAAACGATTAAGTAAAACCAATACAAAAAAAAGAAAACCAAACTGAATCAAGGCAAGCAAAGCTGCGCCAGAAAAATCAAGTTGTCTGTTAATCGCATAAAAAATTCCAGTCTCAATCGTAGAAAAACCTGCTCCACCCAATGTCAAAACAATTGCAAAACTCATGAATGAATAAATAAACACAATTGACGCCGCAGCAATTATTGAAGGCAAAAGCTGGGGCAGAGTAATCATAAAAAAAACTTGAAAGTTATTTGCACCAAGTGTTTTTGCAGTGACCTCCATTTTCCCTTCAAGGCTCTCCCATGAATTGCCAATAATCCTTAAAAAAACTGGGAAATTATAGAATGCATGCGCAAGAATTATTCCATAAAAACCATACAAAACCTGAATTGGAGGCTCACTTAAACCAAAAAAACCCATTAAAGCCCTGTTAAGCACGCCGTTATAACCAAAAAGAATCACAAAAAACAACACAACCAAAATGCTTGGAAAAACAAACGGAACCAAGCTTATTGATTTTAAAAAATTCTTTCCAAAAAAATCATTCCGTGCAACCAAATAAGCTGCAGGAAAACCAATCAAAAAAGAAAGCAATGTGGAAAAAATTGCCTGCACAAAAGAATTCCAAAAGTATCTGCCTGCAAAAAAAAAGTTGTTCTCAAGACTCACTGCATTAATGTCCAGCACTTTTAAAAAAACAAGCAAAAGCGGGTAAAAGAAAAAAACACTCAAAAACAAAACCGGCATCCAAAATGCGGTTTTTATGAAAATATTTTTTCCCATTCGTTAATCCATTCCTCTTGCTTTTCTTCAATTAATTCCTCATCAAGTGCAATAGTTTTGCTTGGCTTTAAAGCAAATTCAAAAGACTCCGGCAGCACAATTTTTCGGTTAACCGGAAACATAAACTGCGTCAAGGGAACACCGCCCTGGAATTTTTCTGTCAAGGAAAACTCAATAAATTTTTCAGCCAAAGCACGATTTTGTGTTCCACTTACAATCCCCATTCCTTCAATCTGCATGTAATGGCCTTCATCAAACTCTGCAGCCAAAAAATTATTCTGGCCTTCAAACTGCACATAATAGGGAGGCGAAGTCGCGTAACTCAAATACATTGGCGTTTCCCCCGCGCTAAAAAGTCCAGCAGATTCATCCCAACTGGAAGTCACAGTCAAAATGTTTGGTTTTAATTTCATCCAATAATCCTTATATCCGTCTTCACCGTAAACTGCAATTGTCCAAAGCAAAAATGAAAGCCCAGGCGAAGAAGAGCGCGGGTTTTGGATTACAATCTTTTTTTCAAAACGCGAATCCAAAAGATCCTCAAAGTTTTTAGGCGCATCCAGTTTTGTTTTGTCATAAACAAAGGCAATAAACCCATAATCATAAGGCGTCAAATAACCTTCTTTGTCAAACAAAAATTCCTGCGGCACAACGCTAATGTTTGGTGGCGTGAACTTTTCAAGAACCCCTGCCTTAATTGCCTTTGACTTTAAACTATTGTCAATTCCAATCACAACATCAGCACTGTCTTTTCCCTTCTCCAAAACAAGCCTTGAAAGAACCTGTCCTGCGTCCCCCGCAGAAACAAGCTCCACTTTGCAATTGCATTCCTGTTCAAACTTTGGAACAACAATTGGACCAAGCCCATAATCAGATGCAAGTGAATCATAAGTGTAAACACGCAAAGTTTCTATTTCAGTCTGCGTATTTTGTGTGCAGCCTGCAAAAACAAGCAAAGCAAAAATAAGTGCAATTAAAATTTTCTTCATTTTTTGTCAAGAAATCTTTGTCTTGGAACTCTTTAAATTCAAAACCATTTCCTAAAATGAACGCAAAGCAATATTCCGCTCTTAAACGAAATTAATGTTTTTTTGTTTTTAAACTCATTACTAAGGCCCTTTCCAACGCCAAACTTTAAGTCAAAGTTTTCAAGCTCATATTTACACCTTTTAAGTGTAAGTCCTTTTACGTCTTCTTTGACTGCAAAAAAAGAAATTTTTTCACCCGGCAAGCCATTCACTGCCTGTTTTTTTTCAGCCAAAAAAACCTCTTGATTTTCATGCACGATTTTTGCCTTGATTTTTTTTGGAATGTTTGCAAGCAAAAAAACATTTGTAAGAGTCATGTCAACTCTACTTCCAATTGCCCCAAGAATAAGTATTTCCAGGAATTTTTTTTCAATACAATAATTAATTGCAAGTTCCAGGTCAACAAAATCCTTTTCAGGCGAAAAGCGCACAAACGTGCTTTCACGGAATTTTTTTTCCGCGCCGCGCGTTATTGAATCCATGTCTCCAATAATCAGGTCAGGAGTAAATCCAGTCCTTACAAGCTTGTTTGCCCCGCCGTCAACCGCAATCAAAAAATCGTTCTTTGAAATATGTGAAAACAAGTATTTTGTGCTGATGCTTCCGTTGCAAACCAAAACCGCTCTTTTTTTTTCCATTAAATCAACCTGCATAGGCATAAAAATTGTTCTAAAAAAGCTTTTTTATTGTAATCTAAAAAAAAAGTGTAAACTCACTAAGAGGTTTTTTATTTGAGCAAGCTAAAAGAAAAGAAAAAAAGTTTTCAAAAAAAAGAAGACAAAGGTTTTGATCTGACCTATGTTTTTTTGGGCATAGGCGCCATAGTGATTTTAGGCTTTATTTACCTAGTTTTTTTTGTAAACCCAGGCTCTACAATCTCAGACACAGAGCTTTTGGATGATGACCCATTCAAGGGCCCAAGTGACGCAAAAGTCACAATCGTGGAATTCTCTGACTTTGAGTGCCCTGCATGCGGCGCTGCTTACCCTGTCCTCAAACAACTTTTTGAAGAATACTCTGACAAAGTAAAATTTGTTTACCGTGATTTTCCATTAACCACAATACCTCCTTTTGCATTAAAGGCGGCTTATGCTTCCCAATGTGCTTTTGAACAGGGAAAATTCTGGGAGTACCATGACAAGTTATTTGAAAACCAAGAAAAGCTTGCAGTTTCAGACCTAAAACAATACGCAATAGACGTTGGCTTGAATTCAGCACAATTTGATTCATGCTTGGACACAAGCAAGTACTCAAGTGAAGTCGCAAAAGACCAGTCTTACGGAATAAGCATAGGCGTAAACGGAACCCCGACTTTTTTCATTAACAAAGTCAAGTACTCAAACTTAAGCCTTGAACAATTCAAGCAAATAATAGACGCAGAGCTAGCCAAGTAAACAAATAAAAACCACTAAAGACTTAATAGTTCAAGCATGGTTTTGAGATTTTTTAGAAAAAAACAACCCTCTTCAATAACTCCACTTCCAAAAAAAACAGGGTGGTGGCAGCGCCTTAAAGAAAAAAGAGCTGCAAGAGCGGCTCAAAAAATAATAACCCAAAGAAAAAACCTTCAAAGCTCAATTGCCAGCTTGGTTGACCTTACACGCCAAAGGGACTCAATGATAGAACTATTATCAAAAGTTCCACTTAAAGAAGGCGAGCCAATTCATGCGTATAGATTCAGGGTAGAAACCGCACGCGGCATGGCCTTTAATGACAAGGGAGTTTTAGAAAAACAATTAGAGATAAACAATAAACTTGAACAATTATCCCACTCAGCAAAATTAAAATCCATTACGCCAAACTCTTTGGCAAAACTTTTAGGAGAAGATTATAAAATAAATAATCTTGGCTGGTCAGGAGCCCCAAGGAAAAATCTCGGGAAAATTGGCAAACTTGGTTATCCTGATCTTGGCATTTATTTTGTAGAGCGGAAAAAAAATTGAAAAATAATTTTCCCTTATTTTTTCTTTCTGCCTGAAATAACAACAAGCACAAACACCGCAATCACTGCAGCTAAAAGTGGCGGCACATCAGGCGCACTGACTGTTTGTGAGCCAATAATTGTAAAAAAAACTTTTTTTGTATCATAAATCTTTGTGTCGTCATAAATCGTTAATTCGCCCGCATAAGAGCCGCTTGCACTTGAAGTTATTGGGCCAGTAACCGGGAATTCAGTTTCCAAGTCAAATGTATTTATTGCAGGGATTGTAATCGGCACTGACTTATTTTGGTCAAACAAAGTAGTCTGGTCCTCAGGATTAAAAAGCCTTAATTTTAAGTTAAAGTTACCTGCAATGTTGGATGCAATTTTTCCAATAAATTCATCAGGATCCTCTCCAACATTCAGGACGACTGGGTTAATATAAAAATCAACAATCCTTGGCTGGCACAGCGGAGCCACATCACAAGTATTATCACAAGCATCACACGGGTCAAGGTTGCCATCATCACATTCTTCTGTGCTTGAGTCAAAGTAACCATCACCGCAAACGTTCAACAGGCATTCCTGCACTCCCAAATCCATTACACATGCTCCATCTGCAACTGCATCGCCTGGCAAATCACCAAACGCACCATCATCACATTCTTCAGAGCCACCCAAGTAAGTGTCACCGCACACATTCGGCTCGCACAACAAACCATTCACATTGTCAATTACACAATCCCCGTCAACAATTGCGTCTCCTGGCAAGTCACCAATTGTTCCATCATCACACAATTCAGTGCCACCAGAAGCAGAAGACCACAAATAACCATCTCCGCATGTATTTAGCTCACAATCCAAAACCCCAAAGTCAATTATGCATTGCCCGTCATCAATTGCATCGCCTGGCAAATCACCAGGGCCGCCACTGTCACAAGTCTCAAATCCAGAATACAAATAACTGTCTCCGCATTCATTTAGCCTGCATTCACAAAGGCTTGAAAAACCCGGAGAGCCACAAGAATAATTCCCAAAGTCAATTATGCATGCCCCGTCATCTGTCATGTCATTTGGCGCGTCAGTGAATACTCCATCTCCTTCATCATCACAAATTTCAGGGCCCATGTGCTCAACATCATCACTAGTGTAATACGGGTCATCTGGCATTCCATTTCCGCATGCATCTAAACAATAATCAATCCAGTTTCCAAATTCATCAGTCTTTACAAGCCAGATATCATAATTAAGTAAACCTGAAAATGTTTGCATTCCTACTATTCCAAGACCACCATCAGTTGCTTCAACCAAATCATAACCATTGTTTTGAATTATGTTTGGATTACTTGTCCTTGCAATATAACGCGTAAACTGAGTTGTACCATTTTCATCAAGTTTTGCCAAAATTATCCTTGAAGGGCTCTGGAAAGAAAGCCCCGTTACAACATATGCTACTTCTCCCGGTACTGCAAAATACTGTATTACCGACCTGCTGCTGTCATTAATCCCAGGCTGCCCAATTGTTTTTGCAAATACTTTTTCTGTTCCAAGTGTTCCAGCACAATTCCCATTTCCAGTATAATCACAGGTCAACCCAGTTGAGTCAGTCTTAATCACCCAAGCTTCAGATGTTCCGCCGCCATACGAATTGGTTGAACCAGTGATTATGTATCCAGTTGGCACTCCACCTGCATCAACCGCTTGCACAACCGAATAACCTTCATCCCCGCCTGCGCCACCAAAATTTCTTCCCCATTGAATGTTTCCAGCAGTGTCTATTTTCACAAGCCACATATCCGTGTTGGCTACGCCAGTAAACCCAGCCATAATGTATCCTGTTGGGTTCCCTGCTGCATCAAAAGTCTGCTTTACAGAGCGAAAATAATCATCAGTAGCAGCGCCAAGGACCCTTGAAAAACTCACAACTCCATTGCTGCAATTACCAGTTGCAGCATAAGCACAAGTAAGGCCAGTGGTGTCAAGCTTTACAACCCAAGCATTGTCTTGTCCAGCAGGATAAGACCTAGTTCTTCCAGCCATTATGTATCCTGTTGGGTTGCCACTTACATCAAAAGTCTGTTGCACAGAATACGCTTCATCCAAATTCCCGTTGTTTGCGCCAAGTGCACTAGCAAATTGAGTAACACTTCTTCCGCTTGCACAATCACCCCTGTAATTACCAACAGTTGTAAACGGACAAGTATTGCCAGAATTGTCAGTTTTTACAACCCACGCCTGCCCAGGTCCGGTTCTTCCTGCAATTACATAACCTGTTTGAGTTCCAGCTGCATTTACAGTTTTTTGAATTTCAAAAGCATATTCACTGTCACCTACATTTACTCCAATCATCTTTGCAAAAGTAGAGCCGGAACTGCAGTTACCGCTTCCCGCCTGGTAATTACAAGTGTTTCCAGCGCCATCTGTTTTTATGAGCCAAATATTGAATGCGCCAATCGCAGAATATGCTTGTGAATCAGCAGCAATAATGTACCCGCCATCTTGTGTAGTGTCAATTGAGCGCCCCTGATCCAAATCATTTTCCAAAGCGTCAGAATCCTGCGGACTGATATCCCATACATTTTGGCACCAAAGTGCACTAACATTCAAAGAAAGCACAAAAAAAGCCAAGAAAACAAGCAAGTTTTTTTTCATTTTTTTAACCTTTAGAGTTTTGTATTTTGTGCTATTTATTGGTTGCGCTAAAGCAGAATGTGTTATGTAGACGTAATGTTTGGCACCGGAAATGAACTGTCCTTCCAAATCGTTATATCCAGTCACCGCGTAGTTGTTCTTGGAGGTGTATTCAAAATGCACGGTTCAGGATTAATAAAATTTATGCCAGGAAATCATAACTTTGAAGGAGGCAGATACGGTCTTCTAATTAGAAGACCCCTGCGCTAACCTTTTTTTATTCTTTTATTTTTATAAGATTCAATATGGAAATACGCTATGATAAACAAGCAGATGCAATGTACATTGAATTCCGTAAAGGAGAGTTTTTTAGAAACAAAAAAGTAGATGACTTTACAGTTATTGATTTTGATGAAAAAGGGAATATTTTAGGCATAGAACTACTTGATGCAAGTAAGCGAATCCCAAAAAAATCTCTGTCAGAAGTGAATGTTAAAAACCTAATTTTAGTTGCAAAATAAAATTATGTCATTTGCGGTAGTTGCTAGTTAAACTTTTTGTCATTAACCTATTTTTTATGCACAAAATAGACGAAATCGTTTTGCAAGAAAATAATTTTTCTTCCTTTAACGAAATGCAAAAAAAAGTCCTTGAAAAAGGAGTCTTTGAAAAAAACCTAGTCATAAGCTCTCCAACTGCTTCCGGAAAAACAATTGTACTTGAATTAGCAGCCCTAAACTGTATTCTAAACAAAAAAAAGAAAGTAGTCTACACATGCCCACTGCGCGCACTTGCATCCGAACACTATAACGACTTCAAAAGAAAATACGCAAAAAAATTCGGCATACGCGCTGCACTTTCAATTGGTGATTTTGATTCAAGTTCAACCTACCTAAAAGATTACGATATTATTTTTTCTACAAACGAAAAAGTAGATTCACTTTTACGCCATAAGGCAGAATGGCTTTCATCTGTTGGCCTTTTAGTCATTGATGAAATTCACGAACTTGATTCTGATCGCGGTCCAACACTTGAAATGGTTGTCACAAAAATGAGGTTTGTAATTCCAAACATCCAACTCGTTGCGCTCAGTGCGACAATTCCAAACTCAAAAGAACTTTCCGAGTGGCTTGGCGCAGATTTAGTGCAAAGTAATTTTCGTCCAGTCAAGTTAACCGAAGGCGTTTACTTTAATGGCTCATTTGAATTCGGAAAAGGAAAAGAAGAAATTCCTCTTCAAAAAGAAGGGCTGCCATCTGTTTGCTTTCACACTCTTCAAAAACAAAAACAGGCACTTGTTTTCTTAAACACAAGAAAAAATGCAGAAGGCCTTGCAAAAAAACTTTCAGCCTTAACCACAAAAACAATTTCACTAAAAGAAAAAGAAACTTTAGTCAAAGCAAGCCAAAAAATATTAAACACACTAGAATACCCGACAGAACAATGCAAAACAATCTCA
This sequence comes from uncultured archaeon, assembly GCA_964363785.1. Lineage (GTDB taxonomy): Archaea > Iainarchaeota > Iainarchaeia > Iainarchaeales > GW2011-AR10 > JACQJF01. Next base: position 6,402 of record CAYIJY010000010.1, on the reverse strand, counting down.
GGCCTAGTTGAAAACGGAGTCGCATTCCACCATGCAGGCCTATTGCAAAAACAGCGTGAAGTAATCGAAGAAAATTTCAGACAAGGCGTAATAAAAATAATCTGTTCAACAACAACCCTTGGCGCAGGAATAAATCTTCCGGCATACCGCGTGCTGATTCCAAGCATTTACCGTTACACCGAAATAGGAAATCAACCAATCACTGTCAGAGAATACAAACAATTAGCAGGCAGAGCAGGAAGGCCTGCCTTTCACGAAGATGGTCAATCAGTTCTTTTTGCACGTTCAGAACTTGAGTTAGATGAACTAATGGTGAATTATGTCAATGGAGAACTCGAATCAGTTTCCTCAAAACTTGGCATAGAGCCAATTTTACGAACACACTTACTTGCATTAATCTCCTCAAACTTTGTCTTTGACTTACAGTCAATTGAAGATTTTTTTTCAAAAACCTTTTACTTTAAGCAATTCGGAAGCAACAAAGAATTTTTTCAAAAAATAACAAAACTTTTATCCGAACTAAAAGACATGGGTTTTGTAGAGTCAAACGACAAACGCTTTTACTCAACACTTTTAGGAAGACGCGTAAGTGAACTTTACCTTGACCCACTTTCTGCATTCAAAATGATTACCTCATTGAAAAAGAATGTTCAACAAGAAATGGCTTACTTATACATTCTTTCAAACACTTCAGAAATGTCGCCACATTTTTCTGTGCCAAGAAAAGCCGAAGGGCTTTTGTGGGGAGAACTTGAAGATTACAAGACGGTTTTGCCAATTGAAGTTGAAAAAGAAATGTACTTTGACACGCACTTGCTAAAAAAATTCAATACATCCCTAATCTTCAAAGAATGGGTAAACGAAACACCTGAAGAAAAAATTTCAAAAGACTTCGGGGTGCAGCCAGGAATAATGCATTCAAAAAAACAAATTGCAGAATGGCTGGCATACTCTTGCTTTGAATTGTCAAAAATATTAGGCTTGACTTTTCATTTGAACCCTTTAGATAAACTCCAAAAAAGAATCCACCATGGTGTAAAAGAAGAACTGGTTAATTTAGTTGAATTACGGGGAATAGGTCGTGTGCGTGCACGCAAAATGTACAATGCAGGACTTCGCACAATTTTAGACATCAAAAAAATCGATGTCGTGGACTTACAAAAAATTATTCCCCCAGCAGTTGCACTTAAGGTTAAAGCGCAGTTAAAAAGCTAAAACTTAATTACTACCTCGTTGATTTTTTTATTTGATGGGGAAATTTAGCAAAGTAAAGCGCGCATATAGACGGGCATTTAGAGGAAAGAAAGCAAGTGTCTTAAAACCATTTTCAGCCAAAGCAAAATTTATTCTGTCTAAAAGTATAAGAGAAGGCAAACAAATAAATCATAACCTGACTTTTCGTAATTTGACTCAAATGTTTCTTGAAAATGGGCTGAGAGTAAATATCAATGATTTTGATTTTTTGTATCATCTGCCAACAAGATTTTTTATCCACATTAATCGCGCTGTTGAATCACAAAAATATTCCGTGCAAAAGCAATTGGCACTTGATGCTTCAATAGGTTATTTAAGGGAAACAAGAAAAAATGGAATGCTAAAAAACCCTGAAGCTTTTAATGACTTTCAAAAATTAATTCAACAATACATTGATAACAAAAAAATGCAAAATTAAGTGTATTTGCATTATGTTTATACTGGTCTAATTTTTCTTGAACTTTTGCTTTTTCTTTTTTGATAAGATTTTCTTATAAAAAAGTCTCTGGCAGCCAATAATGGGTGTCTTGCAGCAAATTCCCAAGGTTTTCTTCTAAGAAAAACTACTTCAAAATTGTTTTTTAATGAGTTAAAAACTTTGGCATGTGCAGTTCCAACAATAACTGCATCAGGGTTTTCTTGTATAGTCTTTTTTAAAAAATGTTTTTCCCGAATCGGGATCATTATAATATCTTTAAAAACTCTTTTTTTTCTGGTGTCGGTTTTTCTAATCTCGATTCTTTTTCTTGCAGCAAAAGAATCTATTGGCACAATTTTGTATCCCATTTCTTTCAATGCCTTAATAAGTCGGAAACAATACTGTGGTTCTGGCGGCAATCTAGAAAAATCACTTAATTTAGAATTGCCAAGATACTTTTCCATTGATTCAAGGTCTTTTTTTGCATATTCAACGCCTATTTTTGAGCCTGTCGGAACCTGTTTTAAAGCCTTAATTATTCCGTTTATGTCCGCTAGATCTTCATTCGTAGATATTACAAAAAGCTTTTTTTTCATAAAAACGTAGTTCCCATGAATAATCCAATAATTCCGTTGTTTTTATTTTCTATGCAATAATTTCCTTTTCAATTGCTTCCTTTATTTTATGTGCGTCAAACCCAAGCTTAATCAATCTAGTTTGGCCGCGAATTCCTTTTCCCGAATTAGTTGAAAAAATTAATCCATACATTTCCAGCTCCGAAACATATTCTCTGTACCAACGCGCACTAACAATGTCCTCTTGAAATTTTTTTGCAATACGAGTGTACTCTTCATAAATCTCTCCAGAAAACAAAACACCCTCTTCAATGTTGCCAGTTATTTTTTTTATTCCTTTATTTTCTGTCGACAAACAAGCAATTGCAAGCAGCACCAATTGTTCCTGCTTTGGCAAAGTACTGATCATGTTCAAAATCAATTCTTCTTCAACTTTATTCTTTGCTCGTTTTACTTCTTCATCAGTGACTTTAAGTAATTCTTTTCTTTCAGCAATCTCACCAGCCCTCAAAAGCAACATGACTGCAGTACGTGCATCACCGGACTCTTGTGCAGAAATTGCTGCAGCCAAGTTAATTGCAGATTCTTCAACAACATTTTCCTTGAAAGCTTTTAGCGCCCTTTGTTTTAAGATCTCCCTTAACTCCTGTGCATTGTAAGGTGGAAAAATTAATTCATGCTCACAAAGACTGCTTTTAGTTCTTTGATCAAGTCTGTCCTTAAACATTAAATTATTGCTGATGCCAATGATAGTCAAACTGCCGGTTTCAACTTCATCATTTGCTCTAGACAGAGAATAAACCAATTCATCCAAGTCTTTTATCTTGTCAATCTCGTCAAGTACAATAATTAAGTTTTTTCCTTTTTTGACATAATCCAAGAGTTTTTCATAAACAAATGCCCCACTAAAACCCAAAAAATTTTCTTCAGGATAAAAATCCTTGACAATCTTAAGCAGTACTCTGTACTTTTTGTTATGGTTCCGGCAGTTAACGTAAGTCCCAGTGATTTTTAGGTTTTTTGATGAAGAAAACTCCAAAAGCTGATTCAAAACCTTTCTTGTGACAGTAGTTTTGCCGGTTCCTGGTTTTCCATAAATAAATATGTTATCAGCTTTCTTTTCCTTAATTGCTGGCGCCAAAATAGAACTTATTTCTTTTATTTGTTTTTCCCGAAAAGGCAGTTCTGTTGGCGTAAAATGCGGAGAAAGAAGGTTTCTGTCAATAAAAACCGATTCTTTATTGAATTCTTTTTCAAAAATATTTTCTGATAACAAAAAAATCATATACATTAAGTGCACGATCAGTTAAAAAAATTTTGAGTTGTGGAATAAAACCACTTCCCTTATTTGGCTTTGGTTTTCTTACTTTGGGTTTTTACAAAAATTATTTCTTTTATGTAGAAATTTTTGTAGTTATATTAAAATAGGCTTTGAGGGATAAAGGATACATACCTTTTTTTTGGAGGGGTGATTATAAGTGGCCTTTTTAGAGAAACTTATCGGTTCACCAAGAACTGAAGAAGTTGACATAGAAGAAGTTTTAAACAATCTTGACGCTGACGAAGACAATATGTATGATAATGCAGATGCTTTAGTCAAGCCAATCACATTAAATACAGAGCAAGACGTAACACTTGTTTTGGACGAAGCAAAGAAGGGAAACATTATTCTCCTAAACATTGCAGATCTTTCAAAAAGAAATGCTTTAAAGTTAAGGGAATTTGTTGACCAGATTCAGACAAACATAAGTTCAATTGACGGTGACATCGCAAGAATCTCAACTGACAGAGTTTTGATTACACCATCAAAAGTCAAAATTGTCAAGAAAAAAGTATAAGGAAGCAAGTAAATTCTTGTTTTCTTTTTTTTTATTTTTCTAATTCTAGTTTTTTATTTTTAGTTAACTAATCTGATTAAGTTCTATCGAAGATAGAACGGCGCGCGAACGGAGCCAGCCGTTCAAGCGAACTCAAACAAACTTTTTTGGTTAGGCTGCTTTTCCGGCGTAAAAATAGATTTAACTTCATCGTCAATTAAGTCAAGGCGCTGTTTCAAATAATTACTCAATCCGTATTCAACACAGATTTTTTTTGCAACCTCAAGGTACTTGATAATTGATCCGTGTGAAATCGTCAAAATAATGTTTCCCTTGTCACATTTTGTGCAATGCCCAATAAGTGGCATTCGTCTATATTTGTTATTACAGTTTGTGCATCTAAAGCTTTGCTTGCTAAATGAACGTGCGTTTCCAATTATGTCTGGCAAAAAATGAGAAACAAGTACTCTTTCAACGGAGTCTTTTAACTGCACTGCAGCAATTTTTTTTTGCAGTCTAGCTTGAGTGAAAATCTTGTCCTCCATTTTTTTTAGTGTAATATAAGTTGAAGACTTTGGGCCTGCGTCAAAAGTAGTTGTTTCATGCGTGTAATTCAATCCAGTGTACTGTTTTTTTGTTCCAAGCGTCTTTTGCACTCTTTGCACATCAACCGAATAAGGCGGCATGAACTTCAAAGCATTTTCATATAATTTAAGCGGGTACTCTGTACAAGTCTCTATTTCGTATGCCTCATCATCAATTTCAAGCGGATTTAATGCAATTGTAAACACAAGCGGAGCATCCATTCGACCACCTCTGCTTGAAGGCAAATAATTTTCAGAAAAATTAAGCAAAGTGTCCATAAGCAAAAGAATAGAGTCTTGGTCCCCGTCAACATTTCTTCTTTTAGTCAAATGAAAAAACGGGTGAGCAAAACAAACTTTTGCCTTTGTAAAACCAATTATCCTTCCAACAATTGCAGCTGATGTGTGAGGTGCCAAACCAAGTGCAAGTTCCCCGATTATGTCTTGTTTAGAGTTTTTCTTAAAGTACTTTTCAAGTCCATAAAATTTTTCCAGTTCATCATCAACAAACCTTGTAACTCTAAGCATAAAGTCAAGAACTTCCTCATGCACCACAATGTCTTGTGGATACATCTCAAGCATTTGCTCTTCATTTTCAAGGGGTTTTCCATCAACGTCATGCGTGTAGCCAAGTTCCACTAGTTTTTGAACCGGAGTCCCGATTTCGCGCGCCTTAAAATGAGTCAAAGGCGCATTAAGCATTTCATACCTAATTGTTGCATCCCTAAAAACATGCAAGTCATGCGTGGCTCTAAGTATTCCCTTTTCAATCGGCTCTGCAACCTTGTTTTTGTTAATCAGCCCCTTTACTCCCTTGACAAGTTCAGGCACTTTTGTTTTCAGGTTTTTTGCAGCCTGTTCAAGCTGTTTGTCAACAGAGATTCTTTTTTTCTCATACGCAAAAGCATCAGCCCCACAGCGTGAACAAACATCACCTGATCCAATTGCCTTGCATTTCTTGCACACGTAAATAATGTTAGTTTTTTCATTACAATCATAACAAAACGGATGCGCAAACATTTGCTTGCATTTAGGGCATAAGTTATGCGCTATTTCAACTTCAATCATGTCTTTTTTTGCAGCTTTGTTAATTGACCTTGTGCTTCCACCGTCAAACCCAACCGGAAACAGGCAATGCGGATTTCCAATCATTTTTCTTGGCTTTGCTGCTTCGGGCCGCCCCATTCTTGCACCAACAAACGTGCCGCCCTTTTCCATTATTTTTACTCCGCTCATTCTTGAAATGTTTTCAAGTGTGTTTTCCTTGTCACTTACTTTTTCACTTGAATAAAAACCCATTAACCTCAAAAAAACAAAAGCATGCTCAGCCTCGACAACAATTTTGTCCACTCTAATTTTGTGCGGCAAAAGAATTTTGTCAAAAATTTTTTTATTATCAGGCAAATTCTCTATTTCAACCAAAACAACTTTGCCATTCTCTTCCTTTATCGTTGCTTTTTTTATTTGTGCATTAAGTGACTCTAATTCACTTTGTGTCAAAAAATCGTAAAACGACAAAAACCTTGGGTGAAGTGGCACATCAAGTTTTTCTGAAATCTCAAACGCTCTGTATGCATCCATTTTGTTTTCTTCCAAAAAAATTTCATTTACCTGCAAATCATCCTTAAGTTTTTCCTTTACATGCAGTCTCCACCATTCCTCACAATAACCAGCAGGCATAAGTGGGTGGGCAGTTTTTCTAAAATCCCCAAGTGTAACAAGAATGTCGCCCAAAAAAAGAATTTTTTCAATTG
>CAYIJY010000009.1:3359-15879 GCA_964363785.1 uncultured archaeon | reverse complement strand
ACGGCAATTTAATGAAACCATGAATGAAAACACTTTTTGGCGGCTCTATTCCAGACGCAAATAACATGCATGGCCAAATCACACAATGAAACCAAGAAATATCTGTACCAATCACATGGACTTCTGCTGGCCAAAACTTTTTGAACTTTGCAGAACCATAATCAACAGCCGAAATATAATTAGTCAACGCATCAAACCAAACATACATTACATGCTTTGAGTCATTTGGCAAAGAAATACCCCAAGAAAAACTCGCACGACTAACACTTAAGTCACGCAAACCCTCTTTTACACGATTAATTATTTCTGCTTTTCTTGCTTTTGGCAAAATAAATTCAGGATTTTTTTCAAAGTAATCAAGCAATTGCTTTTGGTACTTTGACATCTTGAAAAAATAACTAGGTTCACGCACCAACTCAGGTTTTGTTCCATGCGTTGGACATAAACCATTTGACAAGTCTTTCTCCAAATAAAATTGTTCACAATCAGTGCAATAAAGGCCGGAATATTCACCAAGATAAATGTCGCCTTTGTCAAAAACTTTTTGAAAAATTTTTCTACAAACATCTTCATGATCTTTATCCGTAGTTCGAATAAAACGGTCAAACGAAATGTTCCATTCACTGCAAAGCAACTTAAAAGACTCACTCATTTCGTCAACGTAAGCCTTTGGAGCCTTTTTTGCCGCCTCTGCTTTTCGCTGAATCTTTTGACCATGCTCATCAGTGCCTGTGGAAAAAAAAACTTCCTCACCAAGCAACCTGTGCCAGCGTGCCAAACAATCAGAAACAGTTTTCTCGTAAGCATGGCCGAAGATGAGGCAAACCAGACGGATAATCAATTGCTGTTGTGATATAGAACTTTTTCACGTGCCTTTTCACCACCTACAAGTGTAATCGCTCAAAAAGATTTTCTCTTGCTTTTCTTAAATCATTTAAACGATCCGAATGCTTCATATAAGGTTCTAAGTAGTTTAAAAGCTTTAAAAGAGATTCTTTTTTACTAATATTAATTCTCCAAAAATCACCATGCTGCTTTTCATTTTTTGGCGTTTCCAACCTAAAAGTCGAAAATATACTCAATTCCATTAGTTTTGAAAAACACTCCTGAAGAATCCCTTGATCATAAGACCCAACTCTAAATCTAGCCCGATTATCATAAATTTTAATACTCCCTTCAGCATCAACATAGCCTGCAAAAAAAGCAAAAAAATAATTATTATTTTTTAATATCCATGTTTTAACTTTATCTTCTTTAGGAATCAAAAAAGAAAAAGTATTATTTAAAGTGCATTCAAAAGCAATTTTCTTACCATAATTTGCAGTCCAATAATGACCATATTTTCCAAAGAAATTTTTCATTAATTCCAGTTGCGCAAATTTTGTAGTGCTTGATTTAATTTTTACTAAGTTTTTGCTAATCCTTTTACAATTAAGATCACCAAGTCTAAACCCTATTAAGTAAGCCATTTCTTCTAAATTCTGTGAAAAATTGAGTTTTTTAAATTTTTCAGGAGTTTCTTCACAACTCCTCATTTTAATTCCATTTTGCATTAATTTTTCACGAACTGTAGAATGAGACAGATTATAAAGTTCGCCTATTTTTTGAGAGCTTAGTTTTTTTGAGTAATATAAAAATTTTAATTTAGAACTAGAAATATCAACTTTTTTTAAAGGCCTCAACTCAATTCCGAATTCTAAAAGTCTATTATATATTGTTGTTCTACCTATACCAAGTTTATCTGCTATTTTATAAGTAGAAAGCTTTTCTTCAGAATATAATTTTTCTAAAGTTTCTTTTGAAATATCTTGTTTAGATTTAGGGTTTCTCAATTTAAGTTGATTTTCTTTTAATCTTTTTTGTACAACCGAGGGATCACAATCAAAAAGTTTTGCAATTTTATATGAACTTAAGTTTTTCTTAAAATACAATTCATAAAGCTCCTCAAATGAAATTTCTATTTTTTTCATTAAATAATTCTATCAAAAAAGAGTTTGATAAATTATCTAGAGTGCATTTCCGGTGCGAAAAATACAGTCTTGCCTAAGTTCTGTACGACAAAGGCATTGCAAATTAAGATGCGGCAAACCCGAAGGATAATCTATGGCTGTTGTGATATAGAACTTTTTCATTTACTCACTATTTTACAGTTTTTTATACTGAAATTACTAAGAATTAAAATAAATATAAACCTCTTTGCCTATTTGTGCGCTTGCCTCAGTAAAATGATCCAATAAAAGTTTGCTTTCCTAACATAAAAAGATTATTAATTTTAAGAGCGTATTAAAATAAAGAATTTTCTTTTTCTCCCAATACTAGAACTGAGGGCGCAGTTCGCACGCCGTTTGGCTTTCAGCCAAACTTAATCAAATTTGATTAACTTCTATCGCAAGATAGAATGCGCACGCGAACCGGGCGAAACGGTTCTTGGCAACGGAAAGGTACTCTACGCGCCTTTAAAACTACAAAAAACAATTATTTTATTTAAGTGAAAGAATATGGGTGAAAAAACTACTTTAGCAGAAGAAACAACCGAAAACCCGTTTGTTGCCCGATTCCAACATTTTTTTGAAGTAAACTACAAAAAACAAATAGAAAAACTCGTTGACAAATACCCTGAAAAAAGAAGCCTTGAAGTTGACTTTAAGGAAATCGAACACTTTGACTTTGAACTAGCTGATGAAATACTTGAAAACCCAGATTATGTACTAGAAGCCGCAACACTTGCAATCAAAAACGTTGATGTTCCTTCACTTGGCTTGGATGAATTCAAACCACACATAAGAGTATACAATTTACCACAAGACGCACAACCAGACTTACGTAACATTGGCTCAGACCACATTGGAAAAATGATAACTGTTGAAGGAGTAACTGTACAAATAACTGACGTTTTACCCAAACTAAGAATGGCCGTATGGGAATGCAAAAAATGCGGGAACACTTACCGAAAACCCCAACCAGCAAACACACAAGAACAACCATCAATCTGTGAATGCCGAAGCAGAGAATTTACATTAAAACCAACTGAATCAACATTTGAAGATTACCAAAAAATCAGAATACAAGAACCACTTGAATCAATCAAAGGAAACCAACAACCAACAAACATAGATATTTACGCAAGTGATGACTTAGTCAACCGCGTTGCACCGGGAGACAAAATAAAAATCAGCGGAGTATTAAGACTTGTTCCGCCCAAAGAAAAAAAACTTGTTTACGGAAGATTTGTTGAAGCAGTGCATATTGAAGAAACAGAAAAAGAATTCAATGAAATAGAAATAAGCAAGGAAGAGGAAGAAGAAATAAAAGCATTGGCAAAAAGCCCAGACATTTATGAAAAACTAGTCAAGTCAATTGCACCAAACATTTACGGACACGAACTCGTCAAAGAATCAGTCTCATTGCAATTATTTGGCGGAGTAAAAAAATTTTTGCCAGGCAACAACAACATACGCGGAAACATACATGTCTTGCTTGTTGGCGAGCCGGGAATGGCAAAGTGTGTTGACGGAGAAACAAAATTGTTACTCGCTGACGGAACCACACAAAAAATTTCTGAAATAGTAGAAAAAAACTTAAATGAAAAATCAGAAAAACTCGATGATGGATTTTATTCCGTTGCCTTCGGAAAATTGCCTACTTTAAATGAAAACTGTAACTTTTTAGAAGGAGACGTAATTCATGCAATTAAAAGAAAACCAGAAAGAATGTTTTACTTAAAAACTGCAAGCGGAAAAGAACTGAAAACAACTCACACCCACCCTTTATTCGCATCTATAAATGGAAAAGTAAAAGCAATAAAAATAATTAACTTAAAAAAAGGAGACTTTATTGCAACACCAAGAAAACTCCAGATCAATGGCGAAGAACAATTACTCTTTACAGACATAAAAAAAGGAAAAACAAATGCATTACACATAAAAATCCCGAATATAGTTGATGATGAAGTAGCAAGGTTTGTCGGATATATATTGGCAGAAGGATACACAAGAAAAGAACAAAATTCGACATACATCGCATTTACAAATAGCGATAAAGAAATAGTTGAAGACCTTTGCATATTAACTGAAAAATTATTCGGGTTAAAAACATCAAAAAAATTTAATAAAAAGAAAAACGCGTTTGAAATAAGAGCAAGCAGTGTAGAATTGTATGAATTATTAAAAGAAAATTTTCCAGAATTACTTGAATATTCTAAAAGTAAGCAGATTAATCAAAAGATTTTGTCTTCCAAAAAAGAAGTTGTTAAAAACTTTTTAAAAGCATTTATTGAAACAGAAGGAAGTATACGAAAAACACAAAGAACAATAGAGGTAAGCTCTGCAAGCAAAGAACTAATTGAAAACTTGAGCTTATTACTTGCAAGATTTGAAATAATTGGAACAATTAAAAAAATACAAAACGCAGCAACAAATTCAAAACTAAAAATAAAAAGAGATTATTACAGATTAAGAATAGGTGGAAAATTTGCAGAAAAATACGTAAAAGAGATAGGATTTATCTCTCAAAGAAAAATTGTTAAAGCAAAAAATGTTATTTTAAACCCAAAAAATTTTAACACAAACATTGACATTGTTCCAGGAATTGCTAATGAGCTTTTAAATTTAAGAAAAAAGCTTGAATTAACCCAATACGAAATGGGTGTGACTAGAGCTGCATATCAACATTATGAAAGAGGAGAAAGAAACCCCTCAAGAGAACAGCTTTTCCTTATTGCAAACCACTTGATTGCAACTTATTTTTCAAAAGACTTATTTGACAAAGAAGTTGAAGAAAAAGTCATGAACCTCTTTAAGTTAGCTCAAACAGACATTTTTTGGGACAAAATAGAAGAAGTAAAAGAAATACCCCCAAATGAATGGGTTTACGATGTTGAAGTTTCACACACCCACAACTTTGTTTCAAACATGATTATTTCACACAACTCTGCAATACTTCAGGCAGTTGACAAGATTGCACCAAAATCAATTTACACAACAGGAAAAAATACAAGCGCAGCAGGATTATCAGCAACCGCAGTCAAAGATGAGTTTGGAGAAGGCGGATGGACACTAAAAGCAGGTGCACTTGTTTTAGCATCAGGTGGAATGGCACTAATTGATGAACTTGACAAAATGGATGCTGAAGACCGCTCTGCACTGCACGAAGCAATGGAACAAGAATCGATCAGTGTTTCAAAAGCAGGAATTGTAGCACGATTCAAATCAGAGACAAGCATCCTGAGTGCAGCAAACCCAAAATACAGCAGATTTGATTTGTACCAAAACTTTATGGAGCAAATCAATTTACCGCCAACTCTTGTAAGCAGATTTGATTTGTTCTTTTTGATAAGAGATGTTTTGGACAGAAAAAAAGACGAAGAAATTTCACACCACATACTCAAAACGCACCGCGCAGGAGAAATAATGCTGCAGGAAAAAAAATTAAAGCAGGAAAAAAAAAGCCAAGAAGTAATTGACATGGAAAAAACAATCACGCCTGCAATAAACGCTGATTTACTCAAAAAATATGTTTCATACGCAAGACAAAATTGTTTCCCAATATTGACAAAAGACGCAATGGATGCAATTTCAGAATTTTATATTGATTTGCGTGACCAGGGAAGAAAACAAGGAACTTATGCTGCAACACACAGGCAACTTGAAGCATTTGTACGCCTAAGCGAAGCCTCGGCAAAAGTAAGACTCTCTAATTCAGTTGAGATTGAAGACGCACAAAGAGCAATCAGATTATTCAAAGCTGCACTGCAGGATTTGGTTGTTGACCCGCAGACAGGAAAAATAGACTTTGACATAATCAACACAGGAAGAACACAAACAGAAACAACACAACTAAAAAAAGTTTTACAAATAATTAAAGATAAATCAGCCAATGTCGAAATGGTGCCAATAGAAGAAATAATTGAAGAAGCAAAAACCGCAGGAATTGATGAAGAAAAAACAAAAGACATTATTTCAAAACTAGAAAAAGCAGGCGACATTTACAAACCAAAATACAAGTTTGTAAAACCAACATCACCACAAAAATAAAGTGAAAAAATGAGTATTAAAGAAAACATTTTGCATGTAAAAAAAGAAATAGAAAATGCGCGAATAAAAGGCGCAAAACAAAAAAAAGTAGACTTAATTGTTGTCACCAAAGAAAGACAAAACAACGAAATTACTGAAATCCTAAAATACGGCGAAAACAAACTTGGCGAAAACAAAGTACAGGAACTAGAGGAAAAAGCACCAAGCTTTCCAAACGCAAAATGGCATTTTATTGGACACTTGCAGTCAAACAAGGCAAAAACTGCAGTCGAGTTATGCGAACTTATTCATTCGGTTGATTCAGTAAAACTCTTAAGAAGAATAAATGAAGTTGCACGCGAAATCGACAAAGTACAAAAAGTCCTGCTTGAAGTAAATGTTTCAGGCGAAGAAACAAAATTCGGATTTAAGCCACAAGAACTTGCAGGAGTCCTTGACACGCTAAAACAACTGCCATTCCAAAACATTGAGATTAATGGACTAATGACAATGGCCCCATTAATTGACGCAGAAAAAACCAGGCCATACTTTAAAGCACTTTATAATTTGGGCCAAGAGCTTTACCTGCATGAACTTTCAATGGGAATGTCAAACGACTACATTGTGGCGGTACAGGAAGGTGCCACCATGACACGGGTTGGAACAGCCATTTTTGGAAAATAAAGCGAAAACCAATTAAAATTGTCCCATTCTTTTCTTTGTCATGGACCAAAAACTACTTCTTCAGCTTGCAGCTGTTTTTTTTGCAACACAGATTCTTGGCTTATTTACAGCAAACTTTTTACTTGAACAAAACATTACAGTACAAATAGTAAACGAAGACAAAGAAAGCATTGACAACTCAATTGGCTTATTTGCTTACATAATTGGATTTACCGCATTATTACTTTTATTCACAAAATTTTTCAAAGGCCACCACCTGTACTTTTTGTTAAAGGCATTTGAAACCCTTGCTATTTTTGGAACAAGCCTAATAGTTTTTTCAACAATAAACGAAGTTGCCGGACTTGTGCTTGCAATTGCACTTGTTGGCTCAAGACTGATTTTTAGAGAAAATTTATTACTTAGAAATGTTTCAAGCGTAACCTCAACAGCAGGAGCAGGAGCACTAATCGGAGTAAGCCTAGGCGTAACACCAATTATCATCTTTATGGTTTTACTTGCAATTTACGATTATATTGCAGTATTCAAGACAAAACACATGGTTGAACTTGCAAAAAATGTGACAAACAAAAACCTTTCATTTACATTTGCACTCCCGACAAAAGAACACAAATTTGAATTAGGCACCGGAGACATAGTCATTCCACTTGCATTTGCAGTAAGCGTACTTGCACAAACAAAAACAACATTAATGCACCCGTTTTATCTCATAAGCCCGGTCTTGATTATACTTGCATCATTTGTCGGGCTTGTTTTAACACTTGAATATATTTCAAAAAGAATCGGAATAGCTTTGCCTGCACTTCCGCCACAGACAGTGTTAATGTTAATTGCCTTTTTTGGTGCAAGTTTTTTTGGTTTTTAACCTAATGAAAAAATTGTCTTAACTATTTCAAAACCAAAGTGGCCAGCATAAATTACAACCATGTACCGAACAGTCTTTCCGATTGCTGTTGCAAACATAAATTTTTTGAAATCAAACTTCATTGCACCGGCAGTAATTCCAATAATGTCAAACGGAAAAGGAATCATTGAACCAAACATTACAAACCACAAACCATACTTTTTGAGTCTTACGCGCACTTCGTTTAAGTGAGTCAATTCATGATGCTTAAATTTTTCAGCAGCACTCACACCAGTAAGGCCCGTAATGTAACCGCTCATTTCACCAACTGCTGCACCAAGTCCGCCCAAAACAGCAACCAAGATTGCCATAACAAAATTAAAATTAGAAAACCCAGCAATGGTCGGGTCACCGCCTACAAAAAAAATCACGGCATCAAAAGGAACAGGCAAAAAAAGCGTTGCATTGGCAATCATTGCCCCTAAAAAAATACCTAACAAGCCATAAGTTCTTGCGAATTCATGCAAAAAAGACTGTCTTTCAGAAATAAACAAGTAAAAGAAAACCATTAGAAAAACAAGAAGAATTGCAAAAAAAATCAATTGAAAAAAATTCGATGAGTCTTTGTTATCCATCAAAAAAAACCAACAACAAAATAAAATTTAAAAGTCCTTAAAAAAGCTATTTTTTGGGAAAAAGCCAAAAACGCGTTACTTTTTTAAATTACTCATGGCATATTCTGTTTGTGCAGTACGAAGAAATGCTTGAAAGGTCATACACGCTTTTACCAAAAGAAGCTTTGACCAAAGAAAGGTTTGAATTGCCAAAACTGGAAAGCCACATACAAGGAACAAAAACTCTTGTAAAAAACTTTGCAGCACTGGTAAAAGGAATAAACCGCGAAGCAAAACACTTAATCAAATACTTTACAAACGACCTTGGAGTGCCAATCACAGTCAATGAAGGAAAATTAATGATTAGTGGAAAATTTTCTGAACAACAATTAAACCATTCATTCCAAAACTATTGCCAAGAATACGTTTTATGCCACGAGTGCAAGAAACCAGACACAAAAATCATTGAACAGGCAAACGGCATAAAAGTGCTAAAGTGCGACGCTTGCGGAGCAAGCAAACCAGTCAAAAGGTTATAAACTTGTATTGCAATTTTATACAAACAAAAGACCATGCAGTATTACTTTGCTGTGACAAAGAACTCGCAGGAAAAACAATCACGGAAGATGGCCTTGAAGTAGAACTAAAAAAAGAAGTTTACGCAAAACAACAAGTTAACGAAAAAGAATTTGCAAAACTCTTGCAAAAAGCAAGCAGCATAAACCTTTTTGGGGAAAAATGCGTAAAAACAGCAATTGAAGAAGGGTTTGCATCAGAAAAATCAGTCAAAACAATTGACGGCGTAAAACACTTACAAATTTACAAGTTATGGTGAAAAATTGAGCTTAAAAAAAGAACTAGAAAAACAAGAAGAAAAAAAACAAGAAGAAATAAGAAAAATGAGGATGCCAGACAGAGACAACCTAGAAATGTTTGGAATAGTGCAGCAACTGCATGGCTCTGACCAAATAAGAATATTTTGCGAAGACGGCAAAGAAAGAATGTGCAGAATCCCAGGCAAACTACGAAAAAGCGTCTGGATGAGAGAAAGAGATATTGTAATAATCAGGCTTTGGGATTTCCAGCCAATCAAAGCAGACATTATTTGGCGATATACTGGAACACAGGTTGAGCACTTGAAAAGAAAAGGCGTTCTAACAAACTTGCCTTTGTAAAATTACTTAACAGGGTTTTTTAACAAATTTACGCTCTAACTATTTTTATGGACAAGCAAGAAACATTAAAAGAAATTATTCAGGAAGAAAAATCCAGAAAAATTGTTGAAAAAGTATTTGACCGCCAAACAATCTCTACTTTACATGACTTGGCAAAAAGCGGTTACTTTGACGTCCTAGAGTTCCTTATTTCACTTGGAAAAGAAGCGCACGTTTTTCGGGCACGGGATGTTTCTGGAAATTTTCGTGCAGTAAAAATATACAAAATCGAAACAAGTGAATTCAAAAATAATCAAAAATATTTATTTGGTGACAAGCGTTTTGCCAAAACAAAAAAAACAAAAAAAGACATGGTTTATGCTTGGGCAAAAAAAGAATATAAAAACCTCCAGCTCTTGGAAGAAGCACATGCAAACACACCAAAACCAATGGCAGTCAAAAACAATGTCTTAGTCATGGACTTTATAGGAGAAAACGGAATCGCAGCAAAAAGCTTGCGAGAAGAAAATCCAAAAGACAAAAAAACACTGGAAGAATATTATGAACAAACAATTGAGTTTATTGCACGCGGATTTTATTTGAAAGAATTAATTCATTCGGACCTGTCTGAATACAATATTTTGGTTAACAAAAAAAAACTAGTCTTTATTGACGTTGGGCAAGGCGTAATCAATAGCCATGCCAGTGCCAAAGAGTTCTTTATGAGAGACATAAAAAACATAACCAATTACTTTACCAGACAAGGCCTTAGTAAAACCATTGAAGAAGCCATAGAAGACGTAAAAAAGACTGGAAAAATACTGAAAACAGGGAAAAATAAATAAAAAGACTTCCTTATATAATAATATAATATATAATATGTAAAATAATAGACAAAAATACTGGTTTTTATGCCAATAAACAATAATTTGCAAAATTATCACTCCATTGAAAATGGGGTATATGAACCGAGCATCGGTTCACGCTGGGTGAACGCCAGCAGGCGTTCGAGTAAACCTACGCACAGGTTTTTTTTATGAATCAAGAATCCTTAAAAGTCCCACAAGACAGGCTAGCTGTCTTAATCGGATCAAAAGGCACAACAAAAAAAGACATTGAAAAAAAAGGAAAAGTAAAGCTTGAAATAGACTCAGAATCCGGCGAAGTAGAAGTTAACGGCAAGGATGTTTTAAAATTATTAAAAAGCCAAAGTGTAATCAAGGCCATAGCAAGGGGCTTTTCTCCAGAAAAAGCATTTAAACTTTTTGAAGATGATTACCTTTTGGACATTATTGACATAAGTGAACTTACTTCCTCAAAAAAAGAAATTGAAAACCTTCGCGGAAGAATAATTGGAAAAAAAGGCAAAGCACGCGAAAAAATTGAGGAAAAAACAAAATCATTTATTTCAGTATATGGAAAAACAGTTTCAATCATTGCAAAAATAGAAGAAATTCAAAATACTCGAAAAGCCGTGGAAATGCTTTTAAAAGGCGCTTCACATTCAAGAGTGTATAGCGCTTTAAAAGAATTTGAATCAACAAAATTTGAGTTGGATTAGATGCCCGAAAAAGTACCAGCAGAACCAAAGACTATTTCAGCAGAAGAAATTGCAAAAGACTTCAAAGAACACTCAGTTGCAGAGTTCTTTAAAAAAAACATGCAAATGCTTGGCTTGTCTGGAAAAATCAAAACACTTACAACCATTATTCACGAATACGTAAGCAACTCAATTGATGCATGCGAAGAAGCAGGAATACTTCCAGAAGTTGACGTACAAATAGAAGAACTGGGCGAAGAATACTTGGAAGTCACAGTAAAAGACAATGGCCCAGGACTAACTGAACAAACAGTAGGAAAAGCACTTGGACAATTACTTGCAGGAACAAAATTTCACAGAATGATACAAGCAAGAGGACAGCAAGGAATAGGAGCAGCAGGCTGTACAATGCTTTCACAAATTACAACAGGAAAACCAGTCAAAGTAATAACAGGAACATCAAAATCACATGCAATAAGTCTTGAAATCACAATTGACCCAAAGAAAAACCAGTCAGTAATTTCAAATTTACAAGAACTAAAAAAAGAATACAGGGGCCTTGTAGTCAAAGCACGATTTAAGGGAGTGAAATACGTTAACTCAGAACAAGGACCACTTGAATATTTACGAAGAACCGCAATTGCAAACCCACATGCAAAAATCAGCATCACGGCTCCAGACAAAACAATCACAACATTTAACAGAAGCAACAAAGAAATACCAAGCCGCCCACTCGAAATAAAACCACACCCAAAAGGAGCAAACGTTGACGAAATAATTACACTTAGTAAAACCACTCAGGCAAAAAAAGTCTCAAGTTTTTTGAAAATGGAATTTGACAGAGTAGGAGACAAAGCAATTGACGAAATAAAAAAAGACGTTACATTTGACATTGAAAAAGACCCAAAAAAACTAGAGTGGGATGAAGCAGAAGAAATAGTAAAAATGTTCAAAAAAATTAATTTCATTGCACCAAGAACAGACGGACTAATTCCAATTGGCGAAGACAGAATACAAAAAAGCATTTCATCAATCGTTCAACCTGACTACATGTCAGTAATCACAAGAAAGCCACAAGTTTACAAGGGCGGATTTCCATTCTTGGTTGAAGTTGGAGTAGCATATGGCGGAAATGCAGGAAGATTATCAACCGAAACAACAACAATAGACGGCAAAGAAGGCCAACAGGTGCGAAAAATAGAAATCATGCGATTTGCAAACAGAGCACCACTACTTTTTGACACAGGTGGCTGTGCAATCTCAAAAGCAGTGCAGTCAATTGACTGGAAAAGATACGGAATAAAAGACTTTGAAAACACACCATTAACCATATTTGTAAACTTATTATCTGTACACATTCCATACACTTCTGCAGGAAAACAGGCAATCAGTGACGAAGACGAAATAATGGAAGAACTTCGACTGGCATTAATGGATGCTGGAAGAAAAACCGGAATGTTTATTTCAAGCAAATTAAGAGAGCAGGAAAAACAAAACAAAAGAAGAATATTCATGAAGTACGCAAAAGAAGTTGCAATTGCACTTAACATTTTGACAAAAAAACCTACAGCAGAAATAGAAAAAAAACTTTTAGACATTGTAGCAACAAAACTAAAACTTGAAGAAGCCCGTGAAGCTGCAGGAGAACCATTAGAAGACCCAGCAGAGGAAAC